>JAFEBR010000080.1 GCA_018242565.1 Planctomycetota bacterium
CACGGATGGGGTTTGGTGGGGGGCGCGGAGGCGTAGGGAGCACGAATGGATGGCCGTGACCGGTCGGACATATGTCCGGAGGGTTGGGGCTTTGGGGCTGGCGGAGGGTGATTGGCCGGGCGGAGGACGTGTGGCAGGTTAACGAGGAAATGAGACCGCGGATGGCGCGGATGTCACGGATGGGTTTTGGTGGTGGGGCTGATGTGCGTTGGGAGGCTCGGTGCCGTGCGGTGGGGAATCTCGCCCCGTTGGGGCTGGGTGGCGTTTATTGTTGTGAACCCAGGGCTTCGTTTCACTCGCCCTGGGCTATCGAATCTCGCCCCGTTGGGGCTAATTGGGTGGCGCGGTCGGGGCCGGCGTGCGGGGTGGATGCTCGGTGACTGGCGACCCCCCCTGCCCCCCCCTTCGCTAGGGGGGGAGTTTTGGGTGGTTTGTGGTGCGGGGAATCGCTATCAGGCAGGGCTTCCGCCGGCACGGGGCCGGAGGGGAGCTTGGGTGGCGGGTGGTGGGGTGGCTGGCCGAGGCAGGACTGGTTGGCTGGCGCCAGAGCTCAACGGGAGTGAGCCTATGGCACGAGCAGGGCGTCGAGTTCGGCGGAGTAGCGGGGGGTGTGCTCGGGGTGCTGGCGGAGGGTGGTGAGCAGGGCGGAGGTAAGGCGGGCGCGGGTGCGGGGGGTGGGGGAGACCTCGTGAGCCGTACGGAACGAGTCGAGGGCGGCGGTCACTCCGGCCGAGGTGGTCAACGCCAGATCGCCCTGGCGGAGCAGGGCCTCGACGTCACGCGGGTCGCGCTGCAGACGGGTGGCAATCTCCTGGGCCAGCGCGTCGCGCTCATCGAACACTTCCAGACCGTGCGGACCAAACGAGATGAACCGGCCGTCGCGCCAGACGAGGTTCCCCAGGAGGGTCTCGCGAGGCGATTTGTGCTCAGTCACGAGCGCTCCGGTCGTCAGGTCGATTTCCCACAAGGCGGCCGAGGTAACCGGCAGGAAATAGCGGGTCTCGGCCAGTACGCCCCGCCCGGCGGGAAAGACCGGCTGAGTCGCGGGGGGCAGGGCGGTGCCCGGGGGAACTACCGTCACGGGGGGCAACGCACCGGCTGCCGCGGGCATCGCGGGAAAGTCGAAAGTCCAGAGGGGTTCGCCCGTCGCCGGTTGCAGGGCCCGCAGATCCTGCCGGCCGAGGATGAGGAGGCGCTCGGCGGTCAGCCCGGCGACCAGCAGGCCTTGACCGCGGGGAGCCGTCCACAGCGGTAGGCCCGATTCGAGGTCGAGGCAGTGCAGCAGCGACGATTCGGGCGGAGTGACAAACACCCGCTGGTCGAGAATGGCGACGGTGCTGTCGAGCCAGCGCTGCGATTGGCCGAGGTGTTCGACCACCTGCGGTTCATCGACACCCGGCTCGGCGGCAGGAGTCGAGGGGCGGACCTCGCGCGGGTAACGGTAGGCCCAGAGCAGCGAATGGGTGGTCAGATCGACGGCGATCAGGGCGCCCCCCGACGTCGGGCAGAGAATGATCTCGTTCGCGGAAATCGAAGGAGTCGCGCCCGCAGCACGGCGGAGCGGGTCGGAGGCGATCCCCTGTTCGATGACCGCCAGTTCGCGCGACCAGGCGAGCCGGCCGGTCCCCCGATCGAGGACCAGCAGCGTCAGCGATCCTTTCAACTCGGCCAGCAGATACAGCGACCCCTGCCAGGCCAGAGGGGGGCCTAAAAAGTACGCCCCGGCGACCCGTCGTTCGTCGCCCCCCGAGTGGCCTCCGACCCGCCAGCGCAGGTTGCCCTCGCGGCCATGGGCGTGTTCGTGGCAGGCCAGTTCGTTGAAACTCGATCCCGCGTCGTCGTCGTTCACCAGCCGGGGGTTGTCGAGGAAGTAGACACATTCGTCGTCGAGGGCGAACGAGCCGCCGACGGGTTCGGTCCACAGCAGGTGTTCGATGCCGGCGTGTTCGGTGTCGTCTGGCGAGGGACAGCTCCAGCGGCGCTGGCCGGTGTCGAAATCGAACGCGGCGACTCCGTGTCGCGTGCGGGTGAAGATCAGCGGACCGGTCGAGAGGGGGCTCAGCAGCGGCAGGAACACCGATTGCCCCTGGCGATGTGTCTGCGACGTGGCATCGAGGGCGGCCAGAGTCGTGGTGTCGGAGGTCAGCGGGCGTGACCAGCGGGCAGCGAGGCAGGGAGGTTGCGCGGGAACCTGCAGGTGGCGGGCGGCGTGGCCGCGGAACAGCAGCGCGGGCTGAAGAGAGGTCGAGTTCGCGGCCGGCGGGGGGGCGAATGACTGCAGCAGGCGGTTCCAGCGGTCGTCGTCGGCGACCGAGTCGGGGCGGAACGACATTTTCCTGAGGCAATCGCGGGCAGCGGCAGGGCGGCCATGATCGCGCAGGTAATAGGCCAGGCGGAGCAGGGCGTCGTTGCCGGCCTTGGTTTCGGGAAACCGGGCGGCGACTTCGCGCAGGCCGGCTTCGCCACCGGCAGCGAGCGCCTGGTTGAGACGGCCCCGGGCCAGGGTTTCGAACTGCGTGCGGTAGGCGGTCTGGCCGGCGGGGGGCAGATCGTGTAGCAGGCGACGGACCTCGGCGAGAAAGCCCCGGCCCCCCCGGCGTTGCTCGTCGCGGTTCAGAAAGAAGTCTTGCAGCGTCGGGTCCTGGAGCAGCGAGCCGAGTTCGCGGGTCGCGTCGGCGAATTTCTCGTCGGCGATCTCGGCGCGAATGCGATCGAGCTTGCGGCGGAGGTCGCCATTTTCGGGGAGGGCGACCGCGCGGGGGGCCCCCTCGGAATCCGCGTCGGCGGGATCCTTGACGGGAGGCGGGATATCGGGTTTCGGCTCGGTGGTCTCGTTCGCGGCAGACTCGGTCTCGGCGGGGGGAGTCTTGGGTGGGGGAGTTTTTTCCGGGTCGGGCTCGCGGGAGGGGGCCGAGGCATCGGGGTCTTGCATGCCGACGGCCGCGACGGACCAGGGGGCTAGTCCGACCACGGGGGCCGGGCTGGCGAGGTGGTGCCCGGAGGGCCCGGCCGACAGGAGCTGAGGGGGGCCCCAGCCGGCGAGAGTGGCCAGCACCAGCAACGGGAAACGCCACGGACGGGGCATGGTTACCTGGGGTTCACGCGAACTTTGACTTCGTACCGGCCGGGAAAATTGTAGTCCTGCGAGCTGAACTGGGGATTCATGGCGATGGCGAGGTACAGCACGCCCCCCCGGGAAGCGGTGAAGGTGTGCTTCGAGCCAATCTTGAAGACCTTGCCCGACACGCCGACGCGGCCCACGAGCGATCCCCCGGCGATCTGGTTCGGGATGTACCACTGGAACTGCTCGCTGCCATCGGGGGTGCTGGAGGCGTTGTTGCCCCAGGGGGTCATGGTCAGGCGACCGTCGGCGGTGAACTGAACTTTGTCGCCCCGGTTCAGCCGAATGCCCGTGTTGAGCAGGTTGTTCTGGACGATGTGCTCGCCGGTGACTCCCAGCGATTTGCGGAATTCCGGCTTCTGATCGGTGTCGCGTTCGGCCCGGCGGATGTCGCTGATGGCGACCTGCAGGGGGCCGAACTGGGTCTGCACTTCAAAGGCCCGAGGCGAGATCTTGCCGACGACGGTGAACAGCGAGGTCTCGACCGAGTCCTGAGCCGGCCAGGGGCGGCCATTGGAGGGGTCGGCTTCGTCCTCGTCATCGGCGTCTTCGAGTTCCGCGAGGATTTTCTGGACGCGGGTGCGGCGTTCGGTGTCTTCGTCCTGGGTGAAGCGGGCCAGTTCGGACTGGATCGACTTGCCGAGGTCGGTGAGGGTGCGCTGAGCGGCGTCGCGATCGGCGGCCACGTTCGAGCCGAGTTGCTGGATGAGTCGGCCGATGCGCTGGCGTTCTTCGGGATGGCTGTCGAGGCCGGGGGTGAAGCTGACGATGTGGGCGACGGGAATATCGAGCTTGCCGAACTCGGTTTCGACCGAGAGAGACTGGCTGGACAGTTTGCCGGTGACGACCGAGCCTTCCATGAGGTGCAGGCGGATGCCACGGTTCGGGTTCGTGGCGGCGGGCGTTGCGGCGGGGGCCGGGGTGGTGGCGGCGGGGTTGGCGGGAGGCTGGGGAGTCGCCGGGTCGTCGGCCCACACGAGAGTTATCAGCAGGAGCACGGCTCCTGGACCCAGAAGAAAACGCGAACCGTTCATGGCGGAAGAACCTGAAAAGCGAGAGGGGCTGCCGGCTGTTGTGGCTATTGTCGTTCATGCACAGAGCGCGTGCAATGTCGAGATGCGCGGGTGCAGCTCGTGGCCGGGTGAGAGCGCGGGTGGTTGCAGCGCGCGGGTGACGCCACGGGAATGAGGGCGCGGGGCATCGGAAAACCGGCAGGGGAATCTCGCCCCGATTGGGGCTGTTCGGCGTTTGCGGTCCATCAAACCCAGGGCTAGACGCCCTGGGCTGTCGAATCTCGCCCCCTTCGGGGCTGTTCGGCAACTGCGCTCCATCACCTCCCCGATCTTTACTTTCACGTAGCGAACTGGGAATCACCCACTGTGGGCGGGGGAGGCGGTTCACGGCCGGGCCGGTAAAACGTTCACGGGTCCGTGCGGTCGGGTGAGCGGGACCGGGCGTGCCGCCGATCCCGCCGATTGCGCGGCCCGGCTGGTGGGGCCAAGGCGGAGCTTGGAGAGATGAACCGCCGCTGGCTGGCACAGGCCGGGGGCTGGTGGAGTGCGCGGGGCGGCCTGTGCTGGGCAGGGGGGGTGAGCGGGCTGAAATCGAACCCGGGCCGCCAGCTGGGGAGACGGCCCGGGGGAGGGTCAGCACTCAATCAGGGCATCGGCCAACTCGGGGAGCGGCGCGAGATCAGGTTCGATGAACTGCCGTTTGGCCTCGGGGGAACGCAGCCGGTCTTTGGTGTAAAACCGCGACAAAACCGACTTTTCGAGCAGTTCGGGGTGCCGTTCGCAGAAGACATCGGACGTGACGAACGGGCCGGTGTGGCGGATCGCGTCGTGCACCAGGCGCATGAAGACGACGGTGATCGTCTCGTGATAGCCCCGGTCGGGCGATTCGGGAATCTGCCGCGAGGCGTTGTACGTTTTGATGGCGGTGCGGATCCGGTCGAGCGACTCGGGGGCGGGAAACCGACTGGCAAACAGGAAGGCGACACGGACGTGGGCCCGGTGCGTCCAGGCGGCCATGGGCAGCGTGCATTCCTCGAAGGCCGTCAGCAGGGCCTCGTCACTCATCGCGTTCAAATCAACCATTTTTCTGGCTCGTGCCTCTTTGCGGCGGCTCGACGTGAGGGCAATCATTGCAATGGTGACTTACGCGCGACGGGGCCTCGGGGAAGGTGCGCTGGGGGGACAGACAGCGCTCGCCGTTGAGATACCATCTTTATACGCAGGACGCCATTCTTTGTTGACCACAATTTTTGCGGATTGTTGGAAAAGTTCTGAAACCTGTAGACACACGTCGCCCGCTTGAGGTTCGGCCTGATCTGGATGCCGAGGAGGCGCTGGTGGATCTCCCGAGTTGACTCCTCGTGGGCCGCTGGTCGGAGTTAGTCGTCGAGGTCAGTCGTCACTCGCTTCGGGCAGTGGAGAGAGGGAGGAGGGCGTGTCTTCAACCTCGGCTTCTTCGATGTGCCTGAGGCCGAAATAATCGATCCAGAGATGCTGCAGGGGCGAGAGGACGAACAGGATGGGAATCAGCAGGAAGAACGTGAGTGAGACCGTGGTATTGAGCGGGGCCAGGGCGGTCGCCAGGCCGTATCCGTAAATGCCGGTTAGAATCCGCGAGCGTCCGAAACGGACGACATTTTCGGGGAGATGCGGATCGGTCAGCCGGCGGTGGGTGGTGGCGTGCGTCCAGATGCCGCACAGCAGGCTGCCGATGAGGATGAGGTTCACCCCGTAAAAGACGAGGGCGGTGGGGTTGTCGTTGTACTGGGCGAGGAGCCCGGTCGAGAAGGGGAGCAGCGAGACGCAGCCCAGAAAGCCGATCGTGAGCCAGTTCAGATTATGGCTCGTGCGTTTGATGAACCGGAACATGTTGTGGTTGGCCGACCAGTAGATGCCCGCCATCCCGAAGCTGATCGCGTAAGCCAGGAAGCTGGGCCAGAGGGCGAACAGTTCCTGGCGGAGGTTGGTGATCGGGCGGTCTTTGGGGAGCGAGATGTTGAAGACCATCAGGGTCATGACGATCGAAAAGACGCTGTCGATGAGGGTCTCGAGACGGCTGGTGCGGCCAGCAAACAGGGTCGGTTTACGGTGGTGTCCCATGGAGGTCCCGGGAGGGGGGTGTGGCGAAGATCCCCGGTGTCGGGCCGGGGGACGCCAGACATTATGCCCCGTCGGCCAGCGAATGCCAGATGGGGCGACGGTTTCGGAGGGGCCTTGGGCCAGGGGGAGATCCCGGACAATCGGCCACCGACCTTGCCGGAATCACGTTGTTTGGTCGCTCCGGGTGGGGTACGATCTGAGTGATGAAGCCGCGAGTTTATATTGAAACCACAATTCCGAGCTATCTGACAGCTTGGCCCAGCCGAGATTTGCTGCGTGCTGCTCAGCAGCAGTTGACCCGAGAATGGTGGGAGCGACGGACAGAGTTTGAGTTGTTCATTTCGCCTTTGGTGCTCATCGAATGTCAGGCCGGTGATCCAAAAGCCGCTGCCGAACGGTTGGCCGCTGTCACTGGTCTGTCGCTCCTCGACCCAACCGAGGATGTGGCCATTCTCGCGGAAACATTGATTACAAGTCTGGCCATTCCACCGAGGGCTGCCGCAGATGCCGTCCATATCGCCACGGCGGCCGTGCATGGAATGCAGTACCTGTTGACCTGGAATTGCACCCATATCGCGAATGTGACTTTTCGGCCCCGGATCGAAGCGGCCTGCCGAGCGGCGGGCTGTGAGCCGCCGTTGATTTGCACACCACAAGAATTGCCGCCAGAGGAGAGATCATGATCGAAGACGAAATTGTGCGAGAGGTGCGAAAGGCCCGGGAAGCGTTTGCCGCGAGTTGCAATTACGACGTGCGAGCGATGGTTCACGCCTTGCACGACCTGGGTGTGGAAAGTGGCCGAAATCTGGTCCGGTTGCCAGCGCGGGTCCCGGTGACAGCCTCTGTCTCGACTCAGCCGCAATCGGCCGCCGTGCTGCCACTTTCGCAAACACCGTAATTCTTAATCTCGGTGTCGAAGCAGGATGACGGCGGGTCCGGGTTGGGAGCCGACGGGCGTTATTCAGAGGTTATGCCGTAGGCGGCCAGGGCCATGACCGCGTACGCCGTGCCGGCGTTGGTGATGTAATGGGCCCGGTCGGCGTTGGGAGAGCGTGTGAACCACCGTCCCGACAGACGCTGGTGTGTCTGCAGCCAGAGCAGGCCCCGGGCGATGGGGGCTTCGTCGGCGGTGTGGCCGGCCTGCTTCAAGACATAGAGCACGAGTCCCGTGGCATAGCCGTCGCTGTCGGCCGCTTTGACATTGGGGGTGCCGTCGAGGCGGTCCCAGTCGGCGAGCGAGGGGAGATTCCAGCCTCCGTCGGGACGCTGCAGCGCGAGGACGGCGGCGATCGTCTGCGCGCGTTCGGCCTTCGTCAGCAGTCCCTCCAGCCTCAGCGAGGCCCATAACAGCCAGAGTTTGTGGTGCAGATTGGGGGGCGGATTCCGCTGCAGATAGCCTTTCAGGCGGGCCAAGCCGGCCTGGGCGGACGGGGCGCGGGCGTAGTCGCCGGGGGCCACGCTGACCCCCAGTGCGGCGAATACGACTCCGAAATATTCATCGAGTTCCTGCGGCGGCAACTCGTGTTTGTTCCAGTTCCACGAGCCGTCGTCGCGCTGCAGGGTCCACATCCGGTCGAGTGCCTGCCGAGTCAGGGGATGCAGTTTGCCGGTCGCCTGGCCATCGTCAAACGCCAGGGTGGCGGCGGTGGCGACGACTTCGCTGACCGCTTCGTCGTCTTCGCTGGGGAGTCCGGTCCCGGGGCCGTTCTGGTCCCAGCCGGCGACTCGCCGTTCGAGGTACTGTCGCATCCAGACAAACGCGGGCGCGCGGCGATCCCCCAGCAGGGGGCGGGCCATGACGAACGGATAGCTCGTGTGGCAACTGGCACACTGGCGATCCCGCATCCAGGCCATCGCCGCACCGTCGAGGTATTCCCCGGCGCGCTGCAATGACAACATCGGGGCCAGGGGTTCGTCGGCCCGAGTGGGGGCGGGTCGGGGCAAGCGCGTCGCCGAATTGTCGAGAATTGGCTCGTCGGCGTGGGAAATCGCCGGCATCAGAGCCTTGCACGAGGCAAACAACAGACAGGCCAGACGCAGAGTGTTCACGACGGCATCCTCGGAACAGGCAGATACTAAGCGATCGCAAGCGTTATGCCAGACAGGCGGGGTCACGACAACCGGAATCGGCCGAAACCGGACGGCATGTTACAAGATCGTTACAAAGGGTGCCGTGTCAGCGATTGATATGCCCTGTGACTGGCCGGTCGAGTTCGGGCGATCGATCCCAGTTGTCGCGGAGACCCAGCAAGGTTGGTGGGAAGGCCCAGCCCCCCCGGGCAGTGAAAGGCCGCGCTCAGTCGCTACGGATTTTGACGCGTCTTCCAGTGGTGGGTTTTGAGTCGCCGCATAACGAAGGAAATGGGCCAAAACGCACAAATCAGTGGGAATTGCTTACGCAGAAACGCAGGCAGAGACGATTCGAAGGCACCATGCTGTTCGCCATATTTTGGGTGGACGAGTAGTCGCCTGTGTAAACAATTTTCCAAAAAGAAAGGTCCCTTGAAATGAGCCTGCGCACGGTCGCCGTTGGATTTTTGGTACTTATTGCTGTGACACGCCTCTCTGCAGCCGGGACGATCACATATGACTGGATCAATCACCCGTCAGCTCAAAATGGGTATAGCGGAACGGGCACTATTACGATTGACGATGCCGGGATTTCCGCGACCCCTTCGGCGCTGACCGTTTCGATGATTCTGGATTGGCAATACTCGTTGCAAGATTCAGATGAAAACGCCGTCTTTTCGCTAACGAGTCTGAATTCATCCATCCAACTGTCTGGCGATGTGAGGATCACTTCGACCTCGATTTATGTCCTCTTCCCGGAAGTGGCGGATCCTGTTGCGCTGGTGAGCAACGTGTTCGGATTGATATCGACCTCTAACAATGCGCACCAAGTGGGATGGAACGCAGTCTACTTCTACGAGCCCCCGTTTCAGCCCTTGTTTTTTGGCCACGGGTATTACGGTCCGGTGCTCGACGTCACCAATGCCTGGAATACTTTTGTCTCAGAAGTTGGGAATCAGCCTGTCGCAGCGGTGGGAGGTGCGAATCCTGTTCCCGAGTCCGACACGCTCACCATGTCGGTGCTCCTGTTGGGAGTCGTCGGGATCGTCAGGGCCTGCCGGCGGCAACGAGATCTCAGCCGTATGACTGCTTAAGGGGCAGACGTGCGCAGATTTCTCTGCGAAATTCGCCGGGCAGGTCTTGTGAACGGTACCACGGTCCAGGCCACGTGTCTGGGCCTGGTGAGTTTTCTCGCTACTTAGCGATCACGATGTCGCCGCGGGTGCTCTGGACAATGGCCAGGAGTTCGCCACGTTCGCGATCGGGGACGCCGAATTTGTTCATCGTCTGGTGGAAGTCGTCGATGAACGCCTCCCACTCGGCGGCGGTGATGTCGAGGTGGGCGTGAGAATCTCGCATCGAGCGGCCGGTGTATTTCTGCGGCCCGCCCGTGGCCCAGCAGACCTGTTCGGTGACCAGGTATTTGAATCCGGCGGGGGGGACTTTGTGATGGGCCTCATCGACCTTGGGGTTGGCATTCAGCCGGGGGTCGGCCATCACGCGGTCGATGAAGTCATCGACGACGACGGCGATGGCATACACTCCGCCCAGGCGTTCGTAGAGGGAAGGCAGAGCCTCGGGGGCGTTGTCAGGCATGGCGGGCTTCCAGGTGGGAGAGTGGTGAGGCGAGTGCGGGCCAGGGGACAGGTGGGTCGATGCAAATCGTGGGGCGGTAGCGCCCCGTAGGGCCTCAGCCCCGCTTCTGGGGAGAAACGGGGCTGAGGTTGTTGAGCACAGTTTTGGGAATCGTCGCCGAGTCGCGCGACTCCCCTGACCCTCCTGTTTCTCAAAGGGAGGGCTGAGGGAACGCCTATTTTCCAGCGGGAACCTGAAGGATGACGTTGGTGCCGCGCTTGTTCGACATGATCAGGTCGGGGCGCTTGTCACCATCGAAATCGCCAACGGTGAATTGAGTCCCCATACCGGTCCCCAGGCTCTCGGCGATAATGTGCGGGATGAACTTGGGGGCCGCGCCCTTCTGCTTGTGGATTTCGTACCAGATCATGAACGGTTCGACGTTGGGGTGGTCGTCGCCACCGGGGCCGTGGGCCCACCAGCGCTTGCCGGTGACGAGGTCTTTCTGGCCGTCGCCATTGATGTCGATGTAGTGCAGGGCGTGGGTCTGCGACAGGGCGTCGCTGATCACGCGGAATTCGAACTTCGGGGCGGCATTGGTGCCGGTGTTTTCAAACCACCACACGCCGCGTTCGTGAGCCGAGCTCATCATGATGTCGTTGTCGCCATCGAGATCGAGGTCGTCAACATGCAGGTCAGCGGCGGCGAGGTGACCTTCCTTGCCATCGCGGGTCAGGAAGTGGGGATGGAATTCCCAGGTGCCTTGTCCGAGCTTGTCTTTCGGGGGGGCTTCCCACCAGCCATGGGGGATGATGATGTCGATGCGTCCGTCTTTATTGACGTCGCCGGCACCGAGGCCGTGGTAGTAACGATGTGTGCCCACGGGGAGTTTTTCGGGGCTGACGGCGGTGAACTTCCATTTTTCGTAGGCCTTTTCACCGGCGGGGATTTCGAGGTAGCCGTACATCCCTTCGGTTTCCGAGGCCATGACGAGATCGGGCTTGCCGTCGCCGGTGACATCGGTGAACAAGGGGGTTTCATTGGCCGCGCTGTGCCAGATTTCGTGCTGCTTCCAGTCCCCTTCCTGGCCTTTGGGGTTTTCGAACCAGTAGCAGGGGATGCCCGGGAAGTCGATGCAGATCAGGTCGGTCCAGCCGTCGCCGTTGATGTCGTAGGCCCAGTTGGCAAAGCTGTGGCTGTAGCCGCCTGAGCCGTTGCCGTAGTCGCTGAGCTTGCGGATGGGGTGCAGCTTCCAGGAGGGGGCTTCGTACCAGCCTTCGCCGTTGATGACGTCCATCTTGCCGTCTTTATTGACGTCAGCGATGGCGACCCCTTCCGAGCGGAAGACGGGGTCGATCTGGACCCGTTTCCAGCGGGGTTCGTCGGCCGACGCGAAGGAGGCGGCCAGGCAGACGGCGAGGGTGAATCCCGAGAGCAGCAGTGAGCGCATGGTGAGTTTCTCTTCTGGAGTGCGCGACGGAAGGAATGTGTAGCACTCCAATTTAACTGGACCGAGAGGCATTCTGCCAGCGTGACGGTGGGCCCGGGGCAGAATCGCGTCTCGGACCGCAATTCCCAGTGCCTGTAGCGATGCTCTGTACGAGTCTTCGATACTTTTTCCAAACTTTCTCCAAAACACCGGGGACACAGCAGGCCCGTTTGAAAACGGCTCGTTCGTCCGTGATGAAACAGTTCCGGCAACGTCGAGGTCGCGTGGCAACTGGCACACGTTGCAGTGCGAACGAGTTCTGGAGTGCTCATGATAAGGGCCCGAGGGGTATTGCGTTCCCAGGTTTCCGGAGCCGTCGAAATTTGCCGTCGAAAATCGACGTGACAGGCGTCGACGCGGAAGCGGCTCGTTCGCGATGTTTCTCGGCACTTGGGGGCTTGGGCGGGTGTGGGTTGCTCCACAGTTCGAAACGCAACGACAGGCCAGGCGCGACAGACAGGCGTTGACTATGTGTTAACACGATTTATACTTTAATACGCAGCCGCGGAGTAGGAAATGCCGTATTTCGATTTCATCTGGGAACTGACGGAGGACGGAAACATCGCCCCTCTCGCGGAACACGGAATCACCCCTGACGACGTCGAACCCATCGTGTTGAATCCTGATCGTCTGGGCGTGAGCCGCTCCTCCGGACGCCCGATTGCGTTCGGGGAGACGATGGATGGACGGTACCTCGCCGTGGTGTACGAGCAAATTGATGAATGCACCGTCTATCCAATTACTGCCTTTGAGGTGGAGAACTGAATGAAATGGAAAAACGAACCATGGGAAAACGCATTTACCGCGAACCGACCGCTGAGCAGGCGGCCAAGTACCGGCAAATCCGCGAGCTGATCGCTGCTGAAATCCCGGAGATCAAAAAGGAGGCCATGGCACTCCGTCAGGGACGGCATGCCAAAATCCAGGAAGCGGTCGCAATTCTGAAGGCCGAACGTGAATTGCGGGGGCTATCACTGGCCGACATCAGCGAGCGAACCGGGATCAGCAAATCGGCGATTTCGAAACTGGAAAACAATCAGGACGCCAACCCCACCATCAACACATTGGCAAAGTATGCCGACGCCCTGCGAATGGTCCTTTCCGTGACGCTGACGGACCGAGTCTGAATGGCGTCGCCTTGAGTCACCGGCCGATAGCCTTCACTGGTGTACCGGATGCAGTGCCCGCGCTGTCGGGAAAAACCGTCCGGCGCGACCTTCAAATGCAGCGGCTGGTCGTTCGTGATTCCCCCAGAGCGTCTGACCTGTGGGGAAACAGCAACGACAAACCCAGCGTAACCAGATCCCCGATGGGTATGACCTGCCGAACACGACGGTCGCGACTCGCGGCGCGGCTTGCGATTCGATAAAGTCTCTGGAACGGACCCACCCCCAAAATCCGCCCACCCCGTGACACCTCAAGCATGACTTCTGCCATTGAATTCCCAGCGATTGAATTTCCCGGTGAAGAACTCTCGAACCTGGCGCGGCGGACGATCCGCCAGCAGGAACCGGTGGCCCTGCGGACCTTCACACCCAGTCAGATGGTGCTGGCCCGCTCGGCGGGGGTGTTCCACTGGACTCCGGAAGGTCGGCGATTGTACGACTATTCTTCGGGCGTGCTGGTCGCCAACCTGGGGCATAACCCGCTGCGATGGATGCAGCGGTTCGCGAACTACATGGGTTGGACGGGACAAGTGCCCGCCCCGGCCGGAACGGCGACCGGGGTCGTGCCGCTGGACCTGGCGACCTTGAACATTGAGGCCACGCCGGCGGACGCATTTTTCTCGGCCGTCACGATGACCGCTTACAATGCCGTCACGCCGATCGAGGCGGAAGCGTGCGCCCGGCTCGTCCGCAACATTCAGTCGTGGGCCGGTGGAAAACTGTTGGATACGGTGATGTGGGCCGCGTCGGGTTCCGAGGCGATTCAGAAAGCGCTGTGGGCCTGCCTGCACCGCGATGAATCGCGTGATCTGATTATTGCCACCCGCTATGGGTTCCATGGTAAGAAAGGGTTGGCTGGTGCCGTCACCGGCTGTGAAACCGACCACGACCGCGACCCGCGCGTGAAGTTCATCAGCTTTCCGATGCTCGAAATCGACGATGTGTCGCGCTATGGCCAGACTCTCGATCTGGCGCCCTATCGGAAAGAACTGGACGAGTTGTGGCAGGCCCATGGAAAACGGCTCAACTGTCTGATTACCGAGCCCTACCTGGGTGGCGGAGGCAGCTATCATCCCCCGGCGGCGTACCTGCAGTTGTTGCAGAATTTCTGCCGTGAACACGACATTTTGTTCATTCTGGATGAAGTGCAGGCGAATTTCGGACGCACGGGGTGCATGTTCGCGTTTGAAAAATACGGTCTCGAACCCGATTTCGTCGCGCTGGGCAAAGGGCTGGGAAATGGTGTGCCCGTGTCAGCCGTCGTCGGTCGCGGAGACGTCATGGCCAGCCTGAAATATGGCGAAGCCTCGGACACCTGGAGCGCCAATCCGCTGGGGTGTGCCGCGGTGCTCGCGACGCTCGATGAATTCGAAGCCACCGACATTCTGGAACACACCCGGAAACTGACCCCGGTCTTTTTCGAGGGCCTCAATCGGCTCAAAGACACCGGCTTGATCACCAAGGTGCGGGGCGAAGGGTTGGTGTTCGGCATCGAGTGTGCCGAAGCGGGGGGGCTGACCAGCAAGCAGGTGGCAATTGAGATCGTCAAAGCCGCGTACCTGGGGCGCGCCGGTGGCGAGGGGATCCATCTGCTGGGCCCGCTGGCCGGCAATGTGATTCGCATCAGCCCGCCGAACGTCATCACGCTGGCCCAGTCGCGCGACTCACTGCAATTGCTGCACGATGTCGTGCAGAAGCTGGCGCAGTCCTGGCGGAAGTAGACGACGTCTGGGTGGCTGTGCGGCACGGCGGAACCGGCGAGGACTGCGATGCGACAGAATGATTCACCCGTTGTCACAGGTGTGCCGCACTCGCCGGGCGTGCGGTGCGTCATCCGCCGTGGCCGGGTGCTAGCGGGAATCGTGGTTGCGCTGAGCCTCCTGCTGCTGCGAACCGCACTGGCCGCCGAGGGGGCTGCGGAATTCCAGGCGGAACTGAAACGCCAGGTAGAAGCCGCCGAGAAAGCCGAGCAGTTGGCCCGATTGGGAACCGACGACCGGATGTTTTTCATTTCGGAACTGCGAACCTTGAGTGTCGGTCCCTTCTGGGGCGAGCAGGCCGTGCGGGTCAGCCGGGCGTCGAAGCCCGAGTACGCCGACCCCGTGCCGGCGATCGTCGATTTCGCGCAGCAACTGCGGGGGGCGGGAATCGACCTGCTGCTGGTCCCGGTGCCTGCGAAGGCGGCGGTCTACCCGGAAAGTGCCGTGCCCGGTTGGCGGCCGGCCGAGGCTGACGCGCCGGTGCGGGTGGACACCAGCCAGCAGGAGTTCTACCGGTTGCTGGAGCGTCAGCAGGTCTCGGTTCTGGATCTGATGCCGGTGTTCTGGAAGGAGCGGCATCGGCCTGCGGGGGATCTGTATTGTCAGACCGATACGCATTGGTCGGGCCGGGGGCTGGAATTGGCCGCGCGGGCGATCGCCGAACGGGTGGCCGGGGCGGACTGGTTGCCCGCGAAACCGCAGATCCGCTGCGAAACGCGAGCCCGCGAGGTGGAGATCACCGGGGATCTGGCTCGCATGCTGAACGAGCAAAAGCCCGTGCGCGAGACGATTCGGATTCAGGCAGTCGGCACGCCAGCGAACGGCGAACTCGTGCCGGTCCCCCTCGATCGTGACAGCCCGGTGTTGTTGATCGGGGACAGCCACACGCTGATCTTTCATGATCCGGAACTGTTTGCCCGCGGGGCCGGTCTGCCCGATCATCTGGCGCGGGAGCTGGGGGTGGCGGTGGACCTGGTGGGGGTGCGCGGTTCGGGAGGGACGAGTCCCCGGATTGAGCTGCTCAGGCGAAAAGACCGGCTGGCGGGCAAGAAGCTGGTGATCTGGTGTTTTTCGGTGCGGGAGTTTACGGAATCGACGACCGGCTGGCGCAAAGTACCGGTCATGCGGTGACCGATGCGTCCGGGCAGGTGGCTCGGCCGGTTGTGGGCAGGGCTTTCGATTTTCAAGCCAAGGTGCGACATGGCGAAACGTCCGAAATATCGTGCCGAGGATTTCCCGGCGGTCGGGTCGGTCATCCTGGCACCGCTCGCGGACGGACGCCTGTGTGCGGGGCGCGTGTTACGCAATCAAATGGAAGGTGGGGCCCAGGCGGTGCTGGTGGAGGTCTCGCGCTGGATCGGCACGGAACCGCCGGCGCTCGACCTGCCGGAACTGCGTGAGACTTTGTCGCTCACACATCACAGTCACCAGGGCAAGCCCGAGCGGTTCTGGACGTGGGACCTTGTGCCACCCAGTTTTCGCGTGTTGGGCCAGATCAAATTGTCGGCTGCCGATCGGGCCCGTAAGTGCTCGTGCTTTTCGGGCTGGCAGGGGATGCCGCTGCAGGTGCTGATGCAGTGGCGCTGGGATCATGATCGCGAAGCGCTCGAGCGGGAACTGGCGGCCGCCGCGGAAAAAGAGGCTGAGATCCGCCGGCAGCAGGCGGCCCGGCGGGCCGAGTACATGAAATCGCTGACGCTGGAAACACTGGCCGAGCGCGAATGGTTTGCCGATTGGGATTCTGAAAACAGGGCCGTGCCGGTGGCTGAGTGTCGTCAACTGTTTCGGACGCTGGTCGCGGAACTGCGAGCGGTTCCCCGGCTCACGTCCGCCCTGGTCAAGAAGCAGGTGCAGCAGTCGGTCGCCACCTTGAACTCGTGGCAGTCGCCGCAGTCCTGGATCGCCACGATTGAGCGGGAAGATCTCATCGAGGCGTATGAGCAGATTCTGTGTGCGGCGAAGTATCCGCTCCTGATCCATCAGGTCGAGCGCTGGCGGGAGTGGTAACCGCCGGGAACGTTGTCGCGGGACCGGCCGGACTGTCTAATTTCGCGAGCCGGCGTATTTCACGGCCATGAAGCGCAGGATATCGCGTGACGAGATCATGCCCACGACAATGTCGGCCGAGTTGACGATGGGGATATGGCGGTAGCCACCCAGGTCCATACCCTGCAGCACATAGCCAATGGAGTCGGACTTGGTGGCGGTCGCCGGGTTGGGCGTCATGAACTCGGAGACGGGGCGCGACAGATTCTGTTCGTCGAGGGCCACCTTGTTGAGCACATCGCGTTCGGTGAAGACCCCCAGCAACTGGGCGCTGTCTTCGACGATGACGCAGCCGATGTTGCGGGCGACCATCTCGGCGAGCACGTCGCGGACGGGGGTCTGCGGCGCCACGCAGATCGGTTCGCGCGGGCAGAGGACCTGAATCGGGTGCGCGGTGATGCTCTGTTCGACTTCGTTGCCCTGCGCGTCGAGGCCCCACAGAGAACCGCCACATTCCTGGCACTCGTCGGCGCCGGGGACGTTTTCAGAGCCGCAATCGGGGCATTTCATGACAGGGCGCTTTCATCGTCCGCAGGGAGAGATTGATGACCACCCATACCACGCAGACCGGGCGGGGGGAAATCCGCCCGGCTGCGGAGTCGTCTTATTCCACCGTCCAGGTGTCTCCGCTGTTGAACAGGTTGTCGAAATCGCCGACACCCTTCTTCTTGATCTCGGCGTCGATCTGTTCGGTCACGCACTGATCGTAGATCGGTGCCGAGACTTCGCGGAAGATCCCCATGGGTTCGGGGAATTCGGGATAACGCATGCGCGACAGCAGGAACGCCAGGCTGGGTTCCGCGGCCTTTTCGTCGTGGAACAGCAGGTCGTCTTCGTTGACGCCCTTGCCGAGTTCGACGATTTCGGGGTGCATGCCATTCAGGCGAATGCCCTTCTTCACGTCTTTGCCGAACACCAGGGGCTTCCCGTGTTCGAGGTAGACGATGTTGTCCGCCTTGACCGTTTTGTCGGTGGCGTACAGG
Source organism: Planctomycetota bacterium (assembly GCA_018242565.1). Classification (GTDB taxonomy): domain Bacteria; phylum Planctomycetota; class Planctomycetia; order Planctomycetales; family Planctomycetaceae; genus JACQFH01. The sequence continues at coordinate 17,324 of JAFEBR010000080.1, forward strand.
AAGGCGTCGTGATTGAAGATGTTACAGTCCTGGTAGACTTCGACGAAGGCGGTGCCTTCATGGTGCGCGGCACGTTCGAGCACGAACGTGAGGTGCTTGATGTCGACGTCGACCGAACGGGCGACAAACGTGGCTTCTGAACCAATCGCATAGCACAACGGGCTCAGCGGATTGTCGATCGACCCGACGGGGGTACTGTACGTCACCTGACCGACGGGGCTGGTGGGCGAGTACTGACCCTTGGTCAGACCGTAAATCCGGTTGTTGAACAGAATCACCTTGAGGCCCATGTTGCGGCGCAGCATGTGCATCAGGTGGTTACCACCGATCGAGAGGGCATCACCGTCGCCGGTGATGACCCAGACCTGTAGATCGGGCCGGCTGATTTTCACGCCCGAGGCAATCGCCGGGGCGCGGCCGTGGATACTGTGGAAACCGTACGTGTTCATGTAGTACGGGAACCGGCTGGAGCAGCCGATGCCGGACACGAACACGAATTTCTCCCGGGGAATACCCAGGGTGGGCAGAACTTTCTTGACCTGCGCGAGGATCGAGTAATCGCCGCAGCGCGGGCACCAGCGAATTTCCTGATCGCTGGCGAAATCCTTAGCCGTCAGAATCGGAAGGGTTGGGTTCAGTGCTTCTGTGCTCATGAGGTTATTTGCTCTCCAGCATTTCGTCGATCTTGCGGACGAGCTCGTGTACGAGGAACGGTTTACCGTAAATTTTGTTCAGACCTTGAGCGTCAACGAGGTACTTGGCACGGACCAGCAGGCGGAGCTGTCCGGTGTTCAGTTCGGGAATGAGAACCTGTTCGTAATTCTTGAGAATTTCGCCGAGGTTCCGGGGGAACGGATTCATGTAACGCAGGTGGGCATGCGCCACCGACTTGCCCTGTGCCAGGCAGTTTTCGACGGCTGTCCGCACAGCGCCGAACGTACCACCCCAGCTCAACACCAGCAGTTTGCCGGTGGCCGGGCCCACGACTTCCTGCAGGGGAATGTGGTTGGCAATACCCGCGACTTTGTTGACGCGGTTGTTGACCATCTTGTGGTGGTTGAGCGGCGAGTAATCGACGTTGCCGGTGATGTCGGCCTTTTCGAGGCCGCCGATCCGGTGTTCGAGACCCGGGGTACCGGGAATGGCCCAGGGGCGGGCCATCTTGTCGTTGCGCTGGTACGCGAGGAACTTGTGTTCCCCTTCGCCGTTGCCGTTCGTGGCTTGCCCGTTCGTTTCCGGTTCAAATTGTCCGGAAGACAGTTTGCCCTGCGGGTGGGTGACCTGAATGGGCTGCAGGTCGGCGAATTTGGGAATCCGCCAAGGTTCGGCGCCGTTGGCGATGTAACCGTCGGTCAGGAAGATGACCGGGGTCATGAATTCGACGGCGATCCGTACGGCCTCTTGAACCAGGGTGAAGCAATCGCCCGGGCTGCAGGCCGCGAGGATGGGGAGCGGGCTGTCGCCGTTGCGGCCGAACATGGCCAGCAACAGGTCAGACTGTTCAGTCTTCGTGGGCAACCCGGTGCTGGGACCGCCGCGCTGCACGTCGATGATGATCATCGGCAGCTCGGTCATGAACCCCAGGCCCATGGCTTCACCCTTCAGGCAGATACCCGGACCGCTGCTGGCGGTGACGGCGATCTGTCCGGCGAACGCGGCGCCGCAGACGGCCGCCATGGCCGCGATTTCGTCTTCGGCCTGAAACGTTTTCACGCCGAAGTTCTTCATGTTCGAAAGCTGGTGCAGAATGTCGCTCGCCGGCGTAATCGGGTAGCCGGCGAAGAACAAGGTCTTGCCTGCCAGATGGGCGGCGGTGGCCAGGCCCCAGGCGGTGGCTTCGTTGCCGGCGATCTTGCGGTACTTACCGGGAGCCAGACGAGCCCGCGGCACTTGATAGTGCGTGGTGAAGGCTTCGGTCGAGAACCCGTAGTTCGTACCCGCCTGCAGGGCCCGAATGTTGGCTTCGAGCACTTCGGGTTTCTTCTTGAACTTGTCGTTCAAGAACTGCTGAGTGGGTTTCGGGTCACGGTCGTAGAGCCAGTAGACGAGCCCCAGCGCGAAGATGTTACGGCTGCGGTCGACTTCTTTCTGCGACAGACCCAGACCGGCCACCGCGTCGCGGTTGAGGCGGGTCATGGGGACTCGATGCACGGTGTACTTCGAGATGATGTCTTCAGAGTCGAGCGGGTTGGTGGTGTAACCGGCTTTCTGCAGGTTGCTCTTATCGAACTCATCTTCATTGACGATGAGCGTGCCACCCCGACGCAGGTCGCCGATGTTGGTCTTCAGCGCCGCGGGATTCATGGCCACCAGCGTGTCGACTTCGTCACCGGGGGTGAAGATGTCGTGGCTGGAGAAGTGCAACTGGAAACCGCTGACGCCGGCGGGGGTGCCCACAGGGGCGCGGATTTCCGCGGGGAAGTCGGGCAACGTGCTGACGTCGTTACCGAAGGCCGCCGAGACGTTGGTGAACTGGGTGCCGACGAGCTGCATGCCGTCGCCGCTGTCACCGCAGAAACGAATCACGACGGATTCGACCTGCTCAAGTTTCTTTTCGGACTGCGGGCGGGCCGCAGATTCTGCCGTCGAAGACATACGCGAATTAACTCCTTACGCCCAAAGTGCGGGGTCCGCCTGAGAGGAATGCCGTATGGATCAGGCGGTGAAAATAATGAGGAAAGCTGGCTGGATGATTGTGGTGGGAGAACGTCATCAGGCCCCTTCGCGATCTTTAGCTCTCGAAAGGACACGGGGAGCCTGATTGTAGACCGCTTTCGGAAAATGCTCAACCAGAAAATGGACGACAGACTTCACGTCCACAATTCCGACAGGCTGTCCGGCGGCGTCGATGACCGGGAGTCGTCGATAGCCACCTTCGTCCAGCAGTTGAATGACAACCATCAGTGAATCGTCAACTTTGACCGTTCGCGGAGCGGCCGTCATGGCCTCGGCGACAGGGGTTTCCACCGATTTGCCGGCGGCCAGCAGTTTCAACAGGTCTCGTTCCGTGAAAATTCCTGTCAATTGCCGGCCCTGGCAGACTAACGCACTGCCATGGCTGTGGGACCGCATTTCCCGGGCGGCTGCGGCCACAGTCTGGTCGGCGCGGACGACGGGGACGTCCTTCAAACCGAGTTGTCCCACGCGCGACGTGGTCAGCAAATGTCGCAGAAACACGATGCAAAACCCTCAATTTGAACGGACAGGGCCGTCGTTTCGTCTTCATTGTTGCAGCTTTTGGCGATCTTGGAAAGCACGGTTTGTTAAAAAAGCGCCATATTCGGCAGTCGCCGGGACCGGCAAAATCGATGCTTGGCCGGGCCGCCGGCGGGGCACCTGCCAGACCGCCGCAGAGACTGAATTGCCAATGACTTAACGCGTCCCCTCTTGTTCCAAACGCGAAAATTTGCGATAAGCCGCGGCCACAAAATGGCACCAGATCGTGCCTGTTACTGCAATGACTTTCGTAGTGACTGTTTTTCGTCGGACACGACCCGCCCGCGGTCGCCAGCCGACGACGGGAATATTGTAGAGTGCCTGCCCCGAAAAAAAATGTGCAATCGAACGGGACGACCAACAGGCCTGGCCTGAAATGGGGTCTCGAATCGGCTGATGTTGATGTAACGGGATGCGGGAACCTGTTTCCACGGATGGATTTTTCGTCAGGACGACGATTACGTGCTCGAACCGATCTCTGATTCGATTCGCCAGCTCTTATTTGAGCTGAGGCTCTGCAGCATGGCCGATTTGCGCCGCTGCCGCAGTCTCGTGCGCACGTTGGCCTACGACCTGCCGGCCTTCGATTCGGTCTGGCTGGATGCCCTGGTTCAGATTGGCCGTCTCACACCCTACCAGGCCCGGTTGCTCGAATCGGCCCGTCCCACCGACATTCGCGTCGGTCCCTTCGTGGTCACGCAACGAGTGGGGGGCGGGACCTTTGGTCAGACACTGCTGGCACGGCCGATCGACACCGATGAACAGTGCATCGTCAAACGGCTGACCGCGACCGAGCGGTTGACCCCGGAAACCATCGAGCGACTGGAAGCACTCGTGGCCCGCGGTCGCGATGTGCAGCATCCGTCGCTCGTGGCTCCTGTGTCCGGGTTCTGGGCCGAGACGTCATATCTATTAGTCAGCCGTTACGTGCCGGGAGCCCATCTGGGGGAACTGTTGATCCGGCGCGGTCGGTTCCCGGCGGCGGTGGTCTGGGAAATTGGTCGGCAACTGGCCGAGGGGTTGGAGGCGTTGGCCCGGCAGGGGCTGGTGCATGGCGACATTCGGGCGGCGAATGTCCGGCTGACGAGTGGCGGCGTGGCCGTATTGACCGATGCCGGGGTCCGTCCGGCGCTCGACCCGACCTTGACGATGCATTCGGGGCTGACCCCCGAGCGCTACGATGGCATCGCGCCGGAACTGGTGGGCGTGGGTGGACAGCATGGCGTGGCGACTGATGCCTACGCACTGGGGTGTCTGTTGTGGCAGTTGCTGGCGGGACGTCCGCCGTTTCCCGGTGGCGATCCGCTGATCAAGCTGGCCGCGCATCAGACGCGACGCGTGGATGATGTCCGCCGCTGGTCACCGGATGTGCCGGCCGCGCTGGCCGAAGGGATCGCCCGCATGACATCGCGGAACCCGGCCGACCGCCCGGCCAGTTTTGCGGAACTGCTGTCGTTCTGGGGACCGGCGGGGCGCAGCGGCCGACAGCGTCTGGCGGCATTTCGGCGGCGCTTCGATACGCCGGCCCGCAGCCAGGCGACACGACGGCCCTTATCGACCACCACCCGCTGGATGTTCCTGTTTGCGATGCTGTTTGCGGTTTCGGGCGGTGTGGCGGCGCTGGTCAGTCAGGGGGCCCGCAGTCAACTGCTGAACTGGACGGTCAGTGCCACCCAGCGCTTAGGGGCGGACAATTCCCCGGCGGGCCAGGAGTCAGAACCGGCGGAACACGCGGCCGGAGCAGCCGCCGAGGCGACGGGCAACTACCTGACGCTTCCGCCCCCCGATCGGCACGGTCTGGTGCAGTTGGATTCGGCCGGTCCGTACCTGGCCCGCGAGTTGACTGCCGTAGGGGCTCTCTCGATCGTGGGAGATGAAACTGTCCTGCCGCAGATCGTGGTGGTGGGGCAGCCGTTCAAATTGTGTGCCGAGTCGATCACGCTGAAGAATCTGCAGATCGTGACCCGGCAACCGGCGGGAGAGAGTCCGGCGGGCCTGCGGGCCCTGTTGCGGACGGAGTGTCAGAATCTGACGGTCGAGAAGTGTTCGTTTGTGGCGGGAGGCTGGAAGGGGGCGGCCGCGAATTCTGCCGCCGCGCAGAATTTCGCTCCACCGTCCGGGCCGGCGCTGATTGCCTGGAAACTCCTCGACAGCGGCGACCAGCGTGGGGGCGTTTCGACGATTCGCCAATCGGTGTTTCTGGGGGATGGGCCCGCGTTGTATCTCGCGAACGCCGTGCGGCAGGTGAGTTATGAAAACGTGCTCAAACAGGGACCAGGACCGCTGGTGCAATTGGCCGCCGCGCCAGCGCCCAAAACGACGCTGAATCTGAAACTCAATCATGCCACGCTGCGCGGGGCCGGGGCGGTCATGCGGTGGGTCGTGCCGGGCAGTGGCGATCTGTCGTCAGCGACAGCCGAGCGGAAGCGGGGCTCGATTCAGATCGACGTGAACGATAGCGTGCTGGACGTGGCGTCGCCCCAGGCGGCACTGATTGAACTGGCCGGGGCCCAGCCGAAGTCGGACTGGCTGCGGTGGGTGCGACTGACGGGCGAGAGTTCGATCACGCGTCCGTCGCTCGACGTGGCGGCGTGGGTCTCGACACTGGATGGCAGTTTGACGCCGCTGGACAGCCAGTTCCTGGAAGTCGAGGGGGTGACGGCCTGTGAATTCCGGTTCGCCGGGCCGGTCTCTGAACGAGCGGTCGATGCCGAAGTGCGTGAAGCCGACGCACCGCGACGGACCGCCGCGCTGCCGGGAATTCGTGCCAGCGACCTGCCCCGCTGAGCGGAGCGGGTGGGTATCAAGCCGAGGGGCCGGGCGGAGTCGGCAGGTTGGCGGAGTCGGCAATGCTGTAATTGCGGCGGTCATTGCCGGTGTAGGCGACGACGAGCTCGGCGATAAAGCCCAGGGAGAGAAGCTGTCCACCCAGCAGGAGGGAGGCCGCCGAGTAGGCCAGCAGCGGACGGTTGCCGATCGGATCGAGTTCGAGATACGGCGGCAGGTGGGTTAACAGCCAGAGGATGGCGAGGTAGATCAGTCCGCAGCCCCCGAGCGAGAAAAAGAGCAGGCCGCAGGCCCCCAGAATATGCTGGGGGCGCTGGCCAAAGCCGGTCAGGAATTTGACCGTCAGCAGATCGAGAAAACCTCGCAGAAACCGACGTACGCCGTACTTGCTGTGTCCGAACTGGCGGGCCCGGTGGTGGACTTCCAGTTCGACCACGCGAAACCCCCGCGCGTGGGCCAGGACGGGAATGAAACGGTGCAGTTCGCCATACAGGCGAATTTCGCCTGCCACCTCGCGGCGGAAGCATTTCAGCCCGCAGTTGTGGTCGTGCAGCGAAAGGCCGGTGAGCCAGCTCACCATTTTGTTGAAGACCCGACTGGGGAAGACCTTATGCCACGGGTCGTGACGGCGGCGCTTCCAGCCATTGGCGACGTCGTATCCTTCGTCGAGCCGGGCCAGGAACTTGGGGACCTCCTGCGGATCATCCTGCAGATCGGCATCCATCATGCAGAGATATTTTCCCTGGGCCAGCCCCATGCCAGCCGACAGAGCGGCGGCTTTGCCGAAGTTCCGGCGGAATCGCAACCCTTTCACCCGTGGATCGCGGGCGGCCAGTTCGCGGATGACCTGCCAACTGGCGTCGGTCGAACCATCGTCGACAAACAGCACCTCGACGGCGAGTGAGTGCTCGCGGCAGGTGGCCTCGATCTCGGCATGCAGTTGCCGCAGGCTCTCGGCTTCGTTGTAGACCGGAATGATGATCGACAGCATGTTGGTCGGATTTCGGGAAACGGTTACCGCTGGTCTGGCGATGGGACGGGGGTGTCTGTTCCGGTGGCAGACGCGGGGGCAGCGGGCTGTGGGTCGGCGGAGATTCCATAATATAGAGCACCCGCGGCGACAATTTCACTCACCAGCGCGACCCCGCGCCAGAGGACCGTGACCAGAACCGCTTCGCGTGGTTCGAGTTGTCGTTCAAACAGTTCCAGCAGCAGGCCCTCGCGCACCCCCAGGCCGCCGGGGGCAAACAGGACGACGAACCCGCCCACCAGCGAGATGGCGGTAGCGCCCGTCCAGAAGGGCCAGTCATTCCAGTCGATGCGATCACCCACGACGGCATAGATGGTCAGTCCCAGGGTAATTCCATGCAGCCACCAGGTGGGAACAAACACGGCTCCCCCGGCGAGTGTCAGCTTCCAGGCTTTCCAGAAGCTCAAGTGAATGGGTTCGTCGTCGGTCGAGTTGGGTGTATTGCCCGTCGCCGGTTCGGGGGTGTCGTCGGTCTTTTTCTTGAACAGGCGATGGCTGTGCAGCAGCATGGCCAGGCCGATGGAACCCCCCAGAATACAGATGCCCAGCAGGACCAGCAGGTAAGGACGCACGGCCGGGTCGAGGGCCAGCCATTCGGGAAGGTGCGGCTCGAGATACGGATAGAGCCAGATCATGCAGATACCGCCGGCCCACATGAAGGTCAGGGTTTCATGCAGGACTCCCAGCGAGGCGGCGGGCGCGCGGACACCGACCGGTTTGACCATGGCGGCGCGGATGACAATGACGGCGGCTTTGCCCGGCAGGTACTTCCCGAGGGTGCCGCAGTAATACGCCCGCATCGCCTGTCGAAAGGGAGGGCGAACCCCCATTTGGCCCACAATCCAGCGCCAGTACATCGCCGAGGGAAACCAGGCCACGATCGACAGCAGCGTGGCGACGGCCAGCCAGGTCCAGTTCAATTTGAGGGGAATGGGCTCGGTGCCGAGCTTATTCCAGAGTCCCCATCCGTGCCAGACGACGGCGACGAGGACAACCGCGAAGAGGATCCATTTCAGGGCCAGCCAGATCGTTTTTGAGGTCGCAGAGTGTGCTTGCATTGCGGCGGATCATACCATTCTGCCCCGGCAATACCAGAACTGTTGCGAATCACGAAGTGACCGCCCGCGGCTGGGGTGGTATGAAGGCCGGTCTCACGCGTCGCCCGGCACTGGTGGTGGCAGAAACCAAGGTGCCGTGATGGCGCCAATGCATTCCATTCCCGGGCGTCTGGGCTGTGCTGTTAATGGGTGGACGTTTAATTCGCAGGGACGGGTCTGGGCGTGCCGGTAGTTCTTGACAAAACAGGCTTTACGGTGGTATCGTCAGAGTTGACGAGTGTCCGTGTCGGTCACAATCGTCTTGGCTAAGACAGCCTTCAATGCCCCGTTGGCGGTGAGGGCTTTTTTCTTGCGCCAGGTGGGGTCTGTCGACTTGGCAGTCCCATCGGGATGGATTTGTCACTGAACAACAGAAGTGGGAATTTCACATGCAGAGCGTTCGAAATGGAATCGTACTGGCCTTGGTCTGCGGAGTGCTGTTCTCGGCATGGGTGTTGAGCGCGACGGCCGAAGACGACAAGGCGGCGAAGAAGGATGAAAAGGCGGCTGCGCAGGCGAAAGACGACGCTGATAAGAAGCCCGCTCCCAAAAAAGTCGCCATGAAGCTGTTCATGCGGAAAAAGCTCGAGGCATCGCAGAACATCCTCGAAGGGCTGGCCGTCGAAGACTTCGACATGATCGCGACCGGCGCACGGCAATTGAAAACCACCAGTGCGGCGGCTGAGTTCATGGTGGTCAATGATCCGATGTATGCCCAGCACGCCGATGAGTTCCGTCGAATCGCCGACAAGCTCGAGAAATCGGCCAAAGAGAAGCGCCTCGACGGGGCCACGCTGGCGTACGTGGATATGACGATGAGCTGTGTCGAATGCCACAAGTTCGTCCGGAACATTCTGCTGGCCGAGAAGGCGAAGTGAGCGGCGCTGAATCGCAATGACGACCTGTCAGACTGTGCGGCCGGTTCGTGCCGGCTGTGGGCAGTCTGACAGGCCAGCAGGGCAGGTGTTGCCGTCCGCGCGGCTGATCGCTCACGAACTTGCCGCGCTCGTGAAGCGCCGAGGGCGACTCTGCCGACGCACCAAGGTCGGTGTTGTCTCTGGCCCTCGCGGTTGTCTCGGCATGAGGCGACCAGGAGTCGGCGGGCAGGCCGAATCTCGCCGGGACGGACTGGGGCCTGTCGTCGCGACGCGCGTGCCAACTTGGATGCGATGTTGTAAGCTGCACGGCGGATGTTCTGCGCTCAGTGCTATGGCAACAACACTTCGGGAGAACCGCGATGTGCCTGAAACTGCGACACGTCACCTGGATGCTGCTGGTAACGGCCGGTTGGTTTGGTGGGGGAACGGCCCAGACTTTCGCGGGGGACTGGCAGGCTGGCGTCGCCAAAATGAGGATCACGCCCGAGCGGCCCATGTGGATGTCGGGCTATGCATCGCGGACTCATCCCGCCGATGGCGTGACGACGGACCTGTGGGCCAAGGCCCTGGTGCTGCAGGATGACGCGGGGGCCCGGGCCGTGCTCATTACCCTCGATCTGGTCGGGATCGACCGAGATTTTTCTCAAACAGTCTGCGCCGATCTGAAAGAAAAGTATCACCTCAATCGCGAACAGATTGCCTTCTGCTGCTCGCACACGCATTCGGGCCCGGTCGTCGGACGCGTGCTGCTGTCGATGTATTCGCTGGAAGAACCGCAGCGGCAACTGGTCGCCGACTACACGGCCGATCTGGAGAAGAAACTGGTGCAACTGGTGGGCGAGGCCCTGGCCAACGTGGCCCCGGCACGCGTCGCCTGGAGCAACGGCCATTCGACCATCGCGGTGAATCGGCGGACGAACAAGGAACCCGAGGTTCCGAAAGTCCGCTCGCAGGGGCTGCTGAATGGGCCGGTTGATTATGAAGTCCCCGTGCTGTCGGTGCGTCGCCCGGACGGGACGCTGGTCGGAATCGCGTTCGGCTACGCCTGCCATGCCACGGTCGTCGATTTCTATCAGTGGTCGGGGGACTATCCCGGGTTTGCACAGTTGGAACTGGAAAAGGCGCATCCCGAGGCGATCGCCCTGTTTTTTGCCGGTTGCGGTGGTGATCAGAACCCGTTGCCTCGGCGGACCCTGGATTTCGCTCAGGAATACGGTCGTTCGCTGGCGCGATCGGTTGACGCCGTGCTGAATGGCACGATGAAACCGGTGGAAGGCAAGCTGCAGACCCGGTACGCCGAGGTGCCATTGTCTCTCGCCGAGTTGCCGACCCGTGACCAGATCATGCAGCAACTGAAATCCACGAATAAATATGAAGTCTACCGGGCGCAATTCCTGCTGAAGCAGATCGACAGTGGCAAGCCGCTGAGCCAGACGTATCCGTACCCGGTGCAGGCCTGGTTTGTGGGGCCAGAACTGCAGTGGGTGACGCTGGGAGGCGAAGTGGTCGTCGATTATTCGCTGCGGCTGAAACGAGAACTGGGGCCGGGGCGGACCTGGGTGGCTGCTTACACGAATGATGTGATGGCGTACATTCCTTCGCTGCGTGTTCTGAAAGAGGGGGGCTACGAAGGCGGGGGAGCCATGCTGTATTACGGTTTGCCCACCATCTGGGCCGAATCGGTGGAAGAAACGCTGGTCAAAGGGGTTCACGGCATCGTGAAACCGGCCGCGCCGTAAGGGTGATCGGGAAAGAGGGCCAGCGTGTTCCCGGTCCCATTTTCGGTCAGCCGTCGGTCACAGCGGCGTTTGGTAAAGGAACTTTCGGTCAATTGAAGTCTGCAGCAACACCGGCCCTGTCCGTCAGTCCACAGGCGAGTGCGTCTCGATACGATTGTCTTTGCGCGGGCATCGTGGTGGCCGATTTCGTGGGGGCACCCATTGAATCCGTCCCGGCGGCGGGTGCCCTGGCAATGACCGAATCGATTTCACTTGCCATCGGCGGGTGCGCTTCGAACGTGGCCACCGATCTGGCGAAGATCGGTCGGCGGTCAGCGGTCGTGGGGCGGGTGGGCTGTGACATGCCGGGCCGGTTCGTGCGCGATGAGTTAGCGCGGGCCGGTGTTGAAACGCAGCAACTGGTCGAGACTCCCGGATATCAGACCAGCAGCACGCTGGTGATCAATGTGCGGGGGGAAGACCGCCGTTTCATCCATACCTTTGGTGCCAATGCGGCGTTCGATGGATCGGAGATCTCACTGGAGTTGATGCGTCAGGCCCGCGTGCTCTACGTGGGGGGATTTTTTCTGATGCCGAGCCTGACGTCGCAGCGCGTGGCCGATTTGTTTCGCAGCGCTCGCGAGGCCGGGGTGCCCACGGTGCTCGACGTGGTGATTCCTGACCCGACCAACTGCTGGCGCGAATTACAGGTCGTCTTGCCCTGGACCGATGTCTTTTTGCCCAACGTCGATGAAGGCCGGCAGCTAACGGGATTGGATGACCCGGTGGCCCAGGCCCGGGCGTTTCGCTCGATTGGTGCGAAAACCGTGGTCATTACCTGCGGCGGTGAGGGGGC
>JAFEBR010000809.1 GCA_018242565.1 Planctomycetota bacterium
GGCTGTCGAGACGAGTTGGGATGTTTTCACCGAGTATTGGCGTGATTTTTGTTATCCGTCATCGGATGATGTCACGATTGTTCCGGTTGCAGGTAGTTGGCGATTGATCTACCACCATTATGAGCAGTTTGAGTTTGTCACCTGAACGTGGGCCTAACAATGCGGGGCAGGCAACAGCCACCGCGCCGTTACGAAAGATGAGCAGTTGGCACATCACATCGTGGTTGCAGTCGCAAGCGCGGCTGCCGGTGGCTGTGCGTGACCTGCAGCGTTAGGCGGCTCGCGAGTATGAAGAATTTGTGTCTAGCCATCGTCTGGAGCGCGTGCTTTTTGGGGATGTCCGACGACGACACCATCGACCCAGATTCCGCAGTCAAGGCGCTTGAGGACATGGCTGCGACTCTCAAAGAGGCGACCGATGATGAGAAGAGAGCTTTCGTTATCACATGTGCAGAAGAAGCAGACAGACTCCAGCGAGAGAGCCCAGGATATGCGAAGACAGGAGAGCTCATTCGAGGTTTGCCGGCGGCCATTGGATTGTATGACGTCGCCTAACCATACGCTCCAGCGAACCCGGCGGGAGCGTCGCGGTTGCAATCGTTGCGTCCCGTGCGCCGGGTCGCTGAGCTTGGGTCGTTCTGCGAAAGGAAACCATCACCGGTGAACGAGCCCATCGCACTGCACAACTGGCTCTCAGAATTGTTGAGGTGACACAAAGAGGTGCGATATGCGTTTATTGCGGACTCAAGCGGGACTGTGCTCACACGCCTTGGCGACAGGACCGAGCTTGACTGCTCGGATGTTATTGAGGTTTCGGAGCGACCTGAATCCATAGTTGCGTTCTACCAAGAGAATGTCGATTACGGGGAAGAAGGAGAGGCATTTGTCCCTAGGCTGTATTCACAGGGGAGGACCAGTGGCGCTCTGGGACGACCGGCCGACGGGTTTCTCATCGGGCTATTTGCGGATATGCCACGAGAGATGCACGAGCGGCCGCGGAACGAGAGGGCGGCATGGAGTCACAGATTCCAGTCAGAGATGCGCGAATTGCTAAAGTCGTTGCCACACGCAAGAAACGCAGAACCAGACTGTGCAGGCAACAGCCACCGCGCCGGTAAGTAGCATGAGCATCAGACGGCACAACACTGTGGTAGCAGTCGCGAGCGCGGCTGCCAGTGGCTGTGCCTGACCTTTTCGTTAGGCGGCACTGCGCACCTTGTGAACACATCGCTCCAGAAAGACGAGTCCATCATTCGGTTGCTCGACCGATTGCGCAGCCGTCTCGGCGCGGGAGCGTTCGATGTCGTTGACCATTGGGACGCCGATTTGTGCGCGGTCGGGATTGCTCGCCCCGATAACCACAGTGTTCTGGTTTACATCTCCACCTTCGGCAGGTCCGATGGCGGTTACTTCGTCAGCTTGGAGTTCCCGCCACAACCTGACGACGAGCAGTGGGCAAATCATCCCTACACGCCTGCAGGCGAGCAGCGCGTGAGCAGTTTCGACGAGTTGGTTCAGGTTATTCAGAGACATTTTGGTTATGACCGTTCCGCCTAACCATGCGCTGTAGCGAACCCGGCGTGGGCGGCGCGGTTGCAATCGTTGCCTCCCGTACGCCGGGTCGCTGAGCTTGGTCGTTAGGTGTCCATGAATCTCCCAGATGACTTCCAGCGGTACCTGCGGAGTGGCGCCCCACGCTCAGGGGATTTGCCGGAGTTCCCTCTCTACTTTGAGATCTGGCCTGAGGGCGAGATGGATCAGTGGAACAACGAGTATCAGGTCGCGACGTATGCGCCGGGGTTTTACGGCTTCGCTGGCAATGGTGGAGGCGAGATGTATGCGTTTGGCCCTGACGGGGCGGTTTATGCACTGCCACTCATCGGCATGGACGCGAAGAACGCGAAGCGTTTAGCTGGTTCGTGGGCTGAGTTCGAGAACATGATCGTGGCGATGTGAAAACATCAAACCACACGCTGCAAAGGACTCGCGGGCATCCCAATCACAACCAGCGCAATCAGCGCCCACTTCGCCCATCGCTCTCGCCGGTTGATGAACCGGATCGTCAGTTAAATGACGATCCCGCGGGACGCGACGGCCAGTGCCAGAAACAAAATGGGCATTCGTGAATTCTATCAGCCAGTCTGCGCACGCGGGAGCCGACCGTTCAGGCCCGTTTCAAACCGACGCTTCAGAATCTGTCGCGGTCGGTGTCTGCGGCTTCTGGTCAAAGACTTCCAGAGCCTCTTCCAGTCGCTGGCGGGCGGGGCTTGCGAGGCGGGCCAGGCCGATTTCGCGGGCCAATGCGAGTGCCCGGTCATCGTGCGCCAGGACGTGCGGACACTGCTGGATGAGTCCCAGTAACTCCGCCAGAGCAATCTCATCAATACTACGGCGATTCTCGTCGTTGCTTGCGTAACGAAACGGAATCGACGACTCGGCATGTGGACCGGGCCAGAGGAAGCGGCCGACCAATTCGTCCGTGGCCACAATATCCTGCAACAGGTCCAGAACGCGCTGCTTGATGCGAAAACTCGTACGCGCGTAGCCGTGAGCCTTGGCGACTTCGCGGGCCAGAACATCGTCCCGCATCGGCCCGTGGGATTTCAAAATCGACAATGCCAGTTCTCGTAATTCGGGTGCGTAGGCGTCGTCGAAAAAACGGCTCTGATTCGGGCTGGCATCGGGCAAGTCGAGTGGTGGATAAACCAGACGGGGCACTGCGGCGACTTGTTTGGCAACAAGCGGACGTTCGTACGTGTCTGTGGTCGCGGGCTCAGCCGCTGGTGCGACCGGAATCGGAGCTGTCGGGCGTGCGGAATCGGAGTCCGAACGGAATCCTTTCACCACTGTTGAATTGGCGGTTTGTGATTCACGTAGTCCGGGAGTCTTGGAAGTCACCGGCCGGGCGCCACCGGCTCGACTGTTCTCGAGCAGTTCTCGCAGTTGCGCATCAATTTTCTGCAGTGCCGTCTCGGGGTCGTACCACCAGTCGGTGGACCAGGCACGCAAGATCGTCCACCCCAGGGATTCCAGGACCTGCTGTCGGATTTTGTCGCGGTCTCGGGCGACCGCCGAGCGGTGATATGCGGCGCCGTCGCATTCCAGGCCGGCCAGATACGCACCGGGTTTGTCCGGATGCAGAATTCCCAGGTCGATGCGAAATCCCGACACCCCGACCTGCGGCTCGATGTTCCAGCCTTTGGCCAGCAAGGCCTGTGCAATCGCTTCTTCCAGAGGAGACTCGTAGCCACCCAGGCTGCCGGCCGTGCGGGCGATGATGGCCTTGGCCCCCTTTTGGGCGAATTCCAGGAAGGCCTTGAGATCCTGGATGCCCCGTGCCGCGGACCGCTCGGCTCGGAATTGATCGGGCAAAAACGAACAGTAGACCACCAGCTCCCGTCGGGCGCGAGTGATGGCCACATTCAGTCGCCGTTCGCCACCGGAACGATTGATCGCTCCAAAATCGACAGGAAACTTGCCAGCCGCGTCATAGCCAAACGTGATGGAAAACAGCATGACGTCGCGCTCGTCCCCCTGGACGTTTTCCAGATTCTTGACCGCCGTCGGTTCAAACCGTTCGTCGCTGAAAAACCATTCCAGCTCGGGATTCTGGCGCAGCGCTTCGTCGAATAAGTCCTGGATCAACTCCTGTTGCTGGCTGTTGAATGTCACCACGCCGTAGGTCAAACGCTGGTCGTCTGGTTTCAACAGACACTGCTGCATGCGCTCGACCGCATCGCGCACAATCGCCTCGGCTTCCCGCCGATTGGTCCGGCTTTTCCCGCGATCGTAGAGGCCCTCTGTAACGTGGTACAGCGACACACCCCGATTGGCCGACTCGGCCGACGGGAAGGTCACGAGTTGATTGCCGTAGTAATTCCAGTTCGAAAAGGCGATCAACGATTCATGCTGACTGCGGTAATGCCAGTTGAGCTGCAGGGTGGGCAAGCCCGAGACCTGGGCTTCATCCAGGATGCTTTCGAGATCCTTTTCGTAGTCTTCGAGTTCTGGATCGTCGGCGTCACTGTCGGCCTTGCCGAAGAAATTGGTGGGGGGAGCTGCTTGGGATCGCCCACAATGATCGTCTGATTGCCCCGGGCGATGGCGCCGATCGCATCCCAGGTCGCAATCTGTGACGCTTCGTCGAAGACCACGACATCGAACTGGGCCAGGTCGGCGGGCAAATACTGGGCAATCGACAAGGGGGACATCAACAGGCAGGGCGCCAGCGTCGCAAACGAATTGGGCATGCCCGCGATCATCTCGCGAATCGATTTGCTCGGTCGTTTGAGGCCGATTTGATGCTTCAATAAACCCAGTTCCGACTTCCTGGGGACCTGTTCGGTCGCAGGCAGGTGCTCGGTGACCAACTGGCGGGCCCGAGGCGCGGCGGCCGCGCGGGCCAGATCGTCAAGCTCACAGAAGTCCTGGATGGCCACTTCGTGCTGAAACTTCTGAAACTGTCGCAAGGGTTCCCGTCGATCGACAATGTGCGGGAGCCACCAGCGGGCATAGGCCAGATGGAAACGTGACAGCGCAACCTGGGGGGACAGCGACTCGGCCCGCAGGGCGTCCACGAAACCCGTCAGCCCCAGTTCTGTGGCGTGCCGACTGATCCCGATCCAGGCGGTCCATTGCTTTAAAGCCGTCCGCCGCGAGAGCACAAGTTGGGCCTGGGCCTGCGCATCGGCGACTACCGACTTCGAATCACCGGCGACGGGAGGCGACTGCGCATCAATTGCATAATTTTCCCACGCGGCCCGGAATTTCGGAGCCGAGTCACACAGTGCCTGGGCCCTGTGGCGACGCTGTTCTGGATCGCACGCCAGAATCGCGGCATACGACGTTGCCGTCTGTTGGGTCGTCAGGCCCAGGGCTTGAGCGGCCTGTCGAATCGACACAGCCGACTGCATCTGAGGGTCGAGTGCTCGGGGATCCGATTTGACGAGGGCCCGTAATTCCTCCGACAAGTTGAGCGCTGAAAGTCCGTCTTTCAATTTCGATCGCAAGGTTTCAAACGTCTTGCCCTGCGTATAGATCTTGCGGGCCAGATCGGTGACGCTCTTCAGATCTCCCTGCGTGGCCTGGCGCACGCTGTCGTTCGACAACCCGGCTTTTTCCAGGGCCTGCCGGAAGCGTACTGCTGTCTGCTCCTGTGCGTCGATCACCGCGGGTTCTTGATCGACGGCCGCCTGCAGTGCTTCGGGCAGTCCCAGCGCTGCGAGGTTCTGGTCGAGTCGCACTCGGCAGTCCTGGTACTCGCGAAACAACTGCAGATCGAGATCGGGCTCGACGGTTCCGCCGGGTTTCATACAGGCCGCCAGCTGGCGTTTGACGCCGTTTTTCTTCCAGGCCGAAAAGGGCCAGAACGCTGTCTGGGCTGCCTGCCAGGTCTCAAGGAGTTCAGCAATCGGCAGGCGGTCAATCAGGACTGAGTTGTAATGCCGCGCTTCCAGGGCCTGACGGGCCGCATCCCGACTGCGCACGAGTGCCGGACGTTGTGCCCGTGCTTGCCGCAGCGCTTCGAGGTCGTTGTGGAAGATCATCTCGACCGCCGCCCGGTCACGCTGCAGCAGTTCCACGGCGATCTGGAACAAAGGCCGCCGCAGTTCTTCACGGAATCCGTCGGGCAAGGGGAGGCCGAGTGCTCGTCCCAGCGTCACCAGCGCCTGTTCTAACAGGGCCTTCGTCTCGGCGGATTCGTCCGCCAGTCGGGCTCGCTCTGTTAAGGCTTCGGCCAGTGCTGTGAGTTCGTCGTGCAGCACGAGTTCGCTCACCGGCAAATCTGAGCGCGCGAGTTCATGTGCCAATCGAAACAGGGGGGCCATTTGCGCCAGCGACAAATCCGCCAGCCCCTCTGTCTGGATCATCTCAGCAAACGCTTGCAACGCGTGGGCCAGGGCGTTGGACTCGGCCGCCAGTTGCCGACACGACTCCAGGAACTTCTGCTCCCAGGCCATCGACCAATCGCTGGCTTGTACGAGGGGCAGCGACAGGTCGGCGGGCAACGCGGCAAATGTGGTGGCCAGCCTGGTCACCGTATCCTGGAATTCCGTGAATGTGGCCGCATCGTGTTCTGTAAAACTCGGCCACGCCAAGGGGGGTGTGGGGAGATCGCGTCCGCGGACACATTCCCCCATGGCGCGATAGGCCGACCAGCCATTCGGTTCCAGCGCGTGGACGGCCTCGACGTATTCATTCAGTTCATCCCGCCGGACTTGCAGTCGCTGATTGATCGACACCCATTCGGATTCGTCGCCTGCACGTTGCTTCTTCCACGACGCGTCGAGTTGATCGAGGAACCGCCGTCGTTCGGCCTTGTTCGAATGCAGTTCGACGCAGCAATCGCCCAAGCCGTGTTCACGCAGTCGGCGATGCACGACATCCAGTGCGGCCGTCTTTTCCGCGACGAAGAGGACGGTTTTGCCGACGGCCAGGCATTGCGCGATCAGATTGGCAATGGTCTGGCTCTTGCCCGTGCCGGGAGGGCCGACGATGACGAAGTCATGTCCCTGGGCCGCGGCCATGACGGCTGCCAGTTGCGACGAATCGGCCGGCAGGGGATGAATGAGTTCGTGGGGAGCGTAGCGCCGGTCCATCTCGCGGGGGGGAGTCATCGGCGCCACTCCCGCGGTGGTAAAGGGCTGATCGGGGTCTTGAATCAGATGGCGTACGACACGGTTCCGCTCCAATTGCTGAACCCGGTCGACCAGATCCTTCCACATCAGATACTTGGCGAATGAAAACGGAGCGATCGCGGCTTCTTCAACGACTTCGCAGCCCGGAACTTCGCGGACCGACTGCCGAACGCGATCGAGCAGTTGCGGAACATCAACGCCCGAGTCGTCCATCGGCAGCGAATATTCCAGGTCCGTGAGGTCGCAATCGAAATCCTTTTTCAGCAATTGCAGCAGCGTGGCATTGAAACGGACGTCATCTTCGTGGCTGGACAGATAGAACGGTGCTGAGGCACTCCGGCGCGTGAGCTTGACCGGCACCAGGAGCAACGGCGCGCGATACGACCGCTCGTCCGTTGCCGTCTGTTTCCAGCGCAGGAAGCCCACGGCCAGATAGAGGGTATTGGAGCCCCCCTCGGCGAGGTCGTTCCGCGCTTTGCGGTACAACGCCGTCAGTCGCACGTCGAGTTCTGGTTTCTCGACGGGACAGGCAATTTCGTCGCGATTCAGAGCCTGCCGGGCGAATTCCCAGTCCAGATCTTGCTGGGTGCGCTGCTGATGCAGTTCAGCGCTACGCTGCCCGAGGGGATTGCCATCGCTGAGCGAGACGAGTCGTAACCCCACCCCTTCGGCCAAGCGGTCTTCGAGCCGAGACAGGTCGGGGCAGAGTACGGGGACCGTCTGTTTGGACGGGCGAAAATTCAGCAGGCGGTTGCGGAGCGAGAGGTCCAGCAGTTTGCGTTGCCAGCGTTCGATGCGGCCGGCTGGTGTCGGAGGGCGTTCCTCCCGGTCGAGGGAGGGGGCGACCTGGTAACCGGGGGCCACGGGCAGCGGGAGTGATCCCGATTCCTCCGCGGTTGAGACCTCGGCGTTTCGCTGGCCATGTGTGGCCAGCGGCAGAATCTGCGACATGCGAGCGCGGGCGACATCAATCAGCGCCACGAACTTGTGCTCGTTCTGTTCAGATAACTCGGCGTTCGCCGTCTTGACGGCCGTGGCGAACGGCACCGGCGGCGCGTGCGTTACCAGCGTGGTCTCGAACACGACAAATTCATTGGCCGCGATGGCTTTGCGAATCTCGACACAGTCCGGTTCGATTGGCTGTTTGAACATCTTCGGGATGAGCCAGACCCCGACAAAGCAATGCCCTTCGAGCATGATCAAAACGGAGTTCAGCCCCAGCGCCTCGAGTCCGGAAGCGAACAGCAAGGTCAAATCGAGACAGGTTGCCAGCCCGTCGGTCAGAATGGTTTGCACCCGGCGGGTCTTCTGACCATGTTTTTCAAAACTCCCCGGCGGGTTGGCGTAAGTCAGTTTTTTCGCCGCCACGGCTGACCAGAGGGCCGCGGCAAGCAGATAAGATCGGTTAGGGTCGGCTGATTGATAACCATCGAGAGCCGGGGACTGACCTCCCTCGCTGAGCACGTTCGCAGCCGCTTTGAGCAGGGGAGCCAGGGCCGGATCATTCGGCGTGACGAACGCCGGCAACAAGACCCCCATGTACGCCATGCCCCCCCATTCATCCCGGGCGAGAATCCGCAGCTCATGCGATGTTTCGCACAGTCGTTGTTCCCGGTGGATGAGTTGAAAGGTCAAGACGGCACGTTCGGCCTCATCGAGTCGATCCAGGTATTCGGGGGCGATGTCCAGTTCCAGGCGCGGCAAAGTCAGAACGCCGCCTGCCAGCACGCGATCAATCGTCCACGATTTCGGGCGCGCGAAGGGGCTGGAGGCCTGCAGTTGCAGAGTGACAGAATTCAGCTCGGGCCCCTGGGTGTTGTCGATGGTCAGGCCGTCGATCAGCGGGACCGAGTTCTGCCAGGCCGCATAGTTGAAAGCCTCTGCTGCGGCCACAACCAGACGCGGCCCGTTGTGTTCCGCAGAGGTGGGACGGATTTCCCCGGGGGTCGCCGGAGTGGATCCAGAACCATCGTTCATCGACGAGCCCTTACCTGATTCATGTTGACGGTGTTCGCCCTGGCCTGGCGGCTGCAGCGGTGTGATCGTGATTGCTGATTCTAAGCCAGATCCGTTGCCGTTGGTACTTCAGGGCCGGGGCTGAATCTCGCTGGCGCGTGCCACAGCGTAGGCGATCATGGCTCGGCCTATCGTGGCCGGCGGGGCGCATACGGATTGGCGAACGGTGGGCGTTAGCCCACTGGTCACTCGACTCTCGCCGACAATTTCGGCGTTGGTCGTGGCACCGTGCCCCTCGGCTTTTAGTTTCGTAGGTCAGGTTCCACCTGACGCCATGGACGCCCGTTACTGCGAGCGGGGACCATGCCCATAAATTGGCGCTCTGCCGATTTGATTCGAAAATCGTCCGCTGCTTATGGGTGGCGCGCCGAACGACGATCCGCCACCCGTTGGCTAAGTTCCCGCTTCGGCCATTCGCCACCGCATCGCGTCAGGTGGAACTTGACCTGCGGTACTTCATCAGATTGAGTTGTCGCTTTGTTCTGTGCCGCACTGACGCACACAGTCGACGCTTGCATCGCTGGGGCCGGCGCGCGACCGCAAAATTTGGATTGACTCTGATGGTGGCGGACCTCCGCACCCGAAAGACGTCGGCTTGTGCCCGGCTGTCGTCCGCGTGCGTTTAACTTTCCGGCTCAATAAACGTATGATCAACTGTGGCAAGGACCCGGCATTCGATGGCCCGGCCGCGTAGGCGACCCGGCGCGAATCGGAGTTTACGCAGCAATGGGGGATAGGTATCCCACTCGCCACTGGAGTATACGCCGCTACCGTTTGCTGTCGCGGCTGTCACTTCGCCCGATACGTCGACAGTGAGTATGTACGCAATCCCGTCGTCGAAAGTATTGCAGTCTTCGTACTCCTCCCGCAGCGTGCCAGCCAGGTTTCGCTCATGCACTTCACGCAGGAATTGAGGCACTGTCAACTGCTTTTGAATGTCTGGCAAATTCAACACACGCGGATACTCATCAACACGGATGTGTCGCCAGCCCGCGTAAATCTCCTCGTCGGCTGCGACGCGGAGCACCACCGCAGGTATCGGATGATCAAACTTCGGGAAACTCGTTGATTTCCCCGTCTTTCCCTTCGAGAATTTCGTCACCGACCGAATGCGGCCGTTGTCCCAGTATGTTGTCGACTCGCCGTCTGGCTTGCCCTGCGCGTAGTGAGAAATGCTCCAGAGTACGCCGCGACAGAAGGTCGTCACCCTTCCGTGCGGGATCCCTTCCTTCAGTTCCGATTCACGCGGCCAGCCATTCTCGATGAAAACGTCATACTTCCAATCGATGTGTGTCGGATAATCGCGAAAGATCCCGCTGCCGTCCTTGACGACTTGCTGGCGTTTCTCATTCCAGGCATTGTGAACGATGAGTGTTTCGTCTGCATCGAACTCGGCCTGGAGTTCAGGTGTTCCATCGTCGAAGTACTTCAGCCAGGGCCCGTGTTTCTTACCTTTCACAGTGTTGAGTTCCTCCGCCAACTGTCCGTTTTCGTGGAACAGGCAAATGGGTTCGGCCGCGAATTGATCGTGGCCCTGGACGTAGCGTTTCTGGATTGCGCCATGGGGATAGAACCATTCGATGACTCGGTTCTTCCCCTGCTTGGATTCCTTTCGCTTCAGTTGTCCATTGGGCCAGAAGTCGTCCGAGATTTTGCCCGCCTTGTAGAACACACTATCTCGAATGCTTCCGTCTTCGAAGTACTCGCGATAAGCCCCATGAGGTTTGCCCTTCTTTACCTCCAACGATTCTTTGATCTGGCCGTTGGGATGGCGAATCTCAACGGTTCCGCTGAACTTTGCATCGATGGGTGCTCCCGATTCGTCCACCGCCAGCTCCCCGATGTGGTCCCGAATCCATAAGTCGAGCGCACGACTGCACCGCAGCGTAA
>JAFEBR010000810.1 GCA_018242565.1 Planctomycetota bacterium
ACCGCCGAAGTGCTGCGCGAGTACCTGAAAGAACTGACGGCCTCAGAACCGGCGGTGAAGTTGCCTCCGCCGCCGGAATAAGTCGGATGAATGTCACCTCCCCGGAGCGGTCTAAGTTTTCGGCCGCTCCGGGGTGTTTTTTTACGGGCCAATTGAGCCGACCGACCGATCCGAGTGGCAGGGCCAGCCAGCAGGATTCGCGAACTCGTGATTGGCGGAAACGCGGACGTTTCAGAGCCGGCCACATCGGGGGCGCTGCCTGAAACCTGTGCCGTGGGGCTTCTCGAGGAGCGATGGCCTGGGGCACGAGGGGGCCGGGAAGCGGGTGGGGATTGGCGCAGCAGCCGACGCTGTCCGTTTCCCTGGTTTGCGCCGCGCGATATCCTGAAGAGATCATGAATCGCCTGCCACTTGTGAGTTGCCTGTTTCTGTTGTCTGGTGCTGCGGCCTTGGAGGCCGCGGAACCGGTCTCGTATGCCCGCGACATTCTGCCGATCCTGTCGGCGAACTGTTATGCGTGCCATGGTCCCGACGACCACGATCGACAAGCCGAACTGCGTCTGGATGACGAACAGGCGGTCCGCCAGCGAAAGGGGAGTGGGTTCCCAATCGTCCCGGGTAAGCCCGACGAGAGTCTGGTGATCGCCCGGATTACCAGTGCTGACCCCGATCTGGTGATGCCACCCCGGTCGTCGCGCCGGCAGTTAACCCCGGAACAAAAGGAATTGCTGCGACGCTGGGTCGCCGAGGGAGCCAAATGGCAGCGGCATTGGTCGTTCGAACCCATTCAGCAGCCGGCGGGAACACTCGATGATCAGGTGCGGGGCGCGTTGTCGGCCAAGGGCCTGGCGCTGCAAAAACGGGCAGAGCCGACGGTACTCGTGCGGCGGTTATTTCTCGATCTGATAGGACTGCCACCGACTCCGGAAGCGGCCGACGTGTTGGTTCGTGACCCGAGTCCGGCGGCCTATGAACGCCTGGTTGATGAACTGCTGGCACGGCCGCAGTTTGGCGAGCACTGGGCTCGGATGTGGCTCGACCTGGCGCGCTTCGCCGATACGAAGGGTTATGAAAAAGACCTGGGGCGGACCATGGGGCCGTATCGCGACTGGGTGATTCAGGCCCTCAATGACGACATGCCTCTGGACCAGTTCACGCTCGAGCAACTGGCGGGCGATCTGCTGCCCCAGCCCAGTGAACAGCAACTCATCGCCACGGCCTTTCATCGCAATACGATGTGTAACGACGAAGGTGGGACTGACGACGAGGAGTTTCGGATTGCCGCGGTCAAGGATCGGGTCGATACGACGATTCAGGTCTGGATGGGACTGACGATGGGGTGTGCAAAATGCCATTCCCATAAGTACGACCCGATTTCACTGGTGGACTATTACCGATTCTATGCGATCTTTAACCAGACGGAAGATGCCGACCGGTACGACGATGCACCGCGTCTGGAAGTGTTGACGGCGGCGGAACGGGAACAGCGTGCCAAATTGCAGGCGAGCGTAACCAGGCTCGAAGAGGCGCTGCGGGCGGCCGAGATGGCGGAGTCCGCACAGAATTCGGCCACAGACGCCCCGTGGCGTGCCGATGAGATTGTCACAGCAGAATCCCGCGGCGGCGCGACACTCAAAGTGACCACCGCCAAGGCGATTGCAGCCGAGGGCAAATCCGAACCGGAAGATACGTATACGCTCGTACTGGCCCCCGGAAACCGACGTCTGACGGCCCTGCGCCTGGAAGCTTTGCCCGCCAAACTGGCGGATGGTCAATTTGGAGTGGGCCGAAACCCCGGCGATCCGAATTTCGTGGTTTCGGAATTGCGCGTGGAAGTTCAGGCTGGCGAGAACTGGAAGCCCGTGAAACTGGTGGCGCCGCGTGCGGATTTCTCGCAGTCGGGCTGGCCCGTCGACGCGGCCATTGATGGACAGACAAAAACCGGTTGGGCGGTGAGTCCGCGATCGCGCGAGCGACACGTGGCTATTTTCGATTTCGCAGAGCCGTTGGATCTGACCGCCGAATCCCGCCTGCGAGTGACACTGGTGCAGGAATATGGAAATCGGCTAACGCTCGGGCAGTTTCGGCTCAGTACCAGCACTGCCGAACCGGCCACATTGTCTCCGACGGCCGTGTCACCTGAGGTGCGACGCAGTCTAGATGAGCTGGCGGCAGCAAAACAACAGTTGAACACCTTTCAGGCGAACCTCAATCTTTTGCCGATTCTCCGAGAACTGCCGGCGGACAAAAAACGGGTGACCCGCGTGCATAAGCGAGGCAATTTTCTGGATCCCGGCGAGGTCGTGGAACCCGGATTGCCGCAGGGGTTTGGTCCGTTGCCCGCCAACGAACCCTTGAATCGAACGGCCGTGGCGCGCTGGCTCGTCAATCGCGACAACCCGCTGACACCGCGTGTCTGGGCGAATCGAATCTGGGCCCGGCTGTGGGGGCTGGGACTGGTCGAAACCGAAGAAGATTTCGGTGCGCTCGGCTCGCCGCCGTCGAATCCCGCATTGCTGGATTGGCTGGCCGCTGCCTATCGCGACCAGGGCTGGTCCCTGAAAAAACTGGTGAAGGTCATTGTAATGAGTCAGGCGTATCAGCAGGCTTCGGAAATTTCCCCGGCGTTACGGGAGGCGGATCCGCGGAATCAACTGGCGTCGCGGGGGGCGCGTTACCGGTTGCCGGCGGAAGTCGTGCGCGACCAGGCGCTGGCGGTCTCGGGCCTGCTATCGGCCAAGATGGGAGGACCCTCGGTCATGCCGCCGCAGCCGGCCGGGTTGTGGCGCTCGACGTACAACGGCAAAAGCTGGGTCGATGCGGAGGGAGAAGATCGGTATCGGCGTGGCATCTATACGTACCTCAAACGGACGACCCCCTATCCGGCTCTGACGATGTTCGACGCGGGGAGTGGCGAGGTGTGTCAGATCCGCAGGATTCGCACCAATACACCGTTGCAGGCGCTGGTTACGCTCAATGACCCGGCGTTTCTGGAAGCCGCCGCGGCTCTGGCTAAGCGGTTGCAGGGTATCGCGGGGGCCGAGGCGCGAGCCCGGCAAGGCCTGCGGCTGGCTTTGATTCGGCCCAGCACCCCGGCGGAAATCGGCCCGCTGCTGCGCCTGCAGCAATCGGCACTGCGTGAATTTGAGTCGGCTCCTGAACAAGCCTCGGCCTTGTTGAAAGTGAGTCGCGCGGAACCCGGGGCGACTCCACCTGCTGAATTCGCTTCGTGGATCGTCACCGCCAGCGCCATTCTCAATCTCGATGAATTGTTGACACGGAATTAAGCATGACAGATTTCATTGATCCTGTTCGCGAACGAGCCGAACTGCTGACGCGGCGACACCTGCTGCAAACCGGCGGCCTGGGCCTGGGGGCCATGGCCTTGCAGGCGCTGCTGGCGCGCGATGGCGCTGCGGCACCGACCCCGCGCGCGAACCCTCTCGCGGCCAAAGCGGCGATGATCGCACCGCGGGCGAAACATGTGATTTATCTGCACATGGCGGGTTCGCCGTCGCAACTGGAACTGTTCGATTACAAACCTGAACTGCAGAAACTGCACCTGCAGAGTGCGCCGCAGTCGTTTCTCGAGGGGAAGCGGTTCGCGTTCATCAAGGGGGTGCCGAAAATCTGTGCCGGGCAGTTTGCGTTTGCCCGCCATGGACAAAGTGGTCAGTACATCAGCGAACTGTTGCCGCACTTTGCCCGCATCTGCGATCAGGCGTGCGTGATTCGCACGGTCCATACCGATCAGTTCAATCATGCGCCGGCCCAGTTGTTTCTGCAGACGGGCACGCCCCGATTGGGGAATCCTTCGCTGGGGGCCTGGGTGACTTATGGCCTGGGGAGTTTCAATGAAAACCTGCCCGGGTTCGTGGTGCTGTTGTCGGGGGGGAAAACGCCGGATGGGGGTAAGTCGCTGTGGGGATCGGGTTTCCTGCCGAGTGTGTACCAGGGGGTGCAGTGCCGCACCGCTGGCGATCCCGTGCTGTATCTGGGGGACCCGGCCGGTATCGATCGCACGCTGCGTCGCAAGATGCTCGACACACTGGCGGAATTAAATCAGTCGGAATATCAGCGGAGCGGTGATGCCGAGACTTTGACCCGCATTTCGCAGTACGAACTGGCGTACCGGATGCAGACGTCGGTTCCCGAGGTGATGGATATCTCGCGGGAGCCGCAGCATGTGCTCGACCTCTACGGTGCCAGGCCCGGGTTTGTGTCGCAGGCTGAAGGGGCCGATGATCCGCGGGTGTTGTACAAGGGAGATGACCCGACGTTTGCCAACAACTGCCTGCTGGCCCGCCGACTCGTCGAGAATGGTGTGCGCTTCGTCCAACTGTACGACTGGGGTTGGGACCACCATGGTTCGTCACCCGGCGAGAGCATTGACGAAACGCTGCCGATCAAGTGCCAGCAGATCGACCGGGCGATTGCCGGGTTGATCACTGATCTGGATCAACGGGGATTACTCAGCCAGACGCTGATCGTGTGGGGTGGCGAGTTTGGCCGGACGCCCATGATGCAGAACAATGTGCGCGACGAATTCAAAAAGGGCTTTGTCGGCCGCGATCACCACCCGTTTGCCTACAGCATGTGGCTGGCCGGAGGCGGAATCAAGGGGGGGCTGGCGTACGGTCAGACGGACGAATTTGGCTACTATCCTGTTGAGAATCCTGTGTCGATCCGTCAGTTGCAGGCCACGGTGCTGCACGTGATGGGGTTGGATCCCGAGCGGTTCCACTTCACCTACCAGGGACTCGACCAGCGGTTGATCGGCCCGACCGACGAAGGTCAGGTGCTGCAGGGGATTCTGGCCTGATCGATTTCCCGTGGACGACTATTCGTAACGCAGGGCCTCGATGGGATCGAGTCGACTGGCACGGCGGGCGGGGTAATAACCGAAAAAGACTCCGACGGCGGCCGAAAATGCGAAAGCGATGACGCCAGCTTCCAGTGAAATGATAATGGGCCAGCGACTGCCGCTGGTGAGTGAGTTGATCAGCATGGTGGTGCCGGTCGAGGCGCCGATTCCCAGCACGAATCCGATGATGCCACCCACCATCGAGAGCAGGATGGCTTCCACCAGAAACTGACGCAGGATGTCGCCCGAACGGGCGCCGACAGCCATGCGAATGCCGATTTCACGGGTGCGTTCGGTGACCGAGACCAGCATGATGTTCATGATGCCGACGCCTCCCACCAGCAGCGAAATGGCGGCGATCGCGGCCAGCATCATGGTGAGAGTGCCGGTGATCAGACCCAGCACGCGGGCGATTTCAGCGGTGTCCTGCACGTTGAAATCCAGGCGGTCGCCGGGATGAATCCGGTGCCGTTCGGCCAGGAGTTGGGTGATTTCGTGTTTGGCGTCGGGCCCCTGCGTCAACGAGCGGGCTGACACGAGAATGGCATTCACGTCGTTGAAATCGGAACCCTGCAGTCGTTTTCGCACGGAGGTGCAGGGCATCAGGATCAGGTTGTCCTGGTCTTGTCCGACGAGATCGGCCCCCTTCGGTTCGAGGACGCCAATCACCTTGAAGGGAATGTTTTTGATTCGAATCGTCTGCCCGATCGGGTTTGACGTTTGAAACAGTTTCGCGACCAGGGTTTGCCCGATGATGCAGACTTTCGCCGCCGAGGCCACGTCGCGGGCTGAGAAAAATGTCCCCGACCGCAACGGCCAGTTTCGCACCAGCAGATAATCGGGTCCCACGCCGTACATTTCGCGCGGGTTGAAATTGGAATTGCCATAGATGACCTGCCCGGCGAACACCACGACCGGTGTCGTGGCGAGAACTGCGGGGCATTCCGCGGCAATCGAGTTGGCGTCCTGGGTGGTGAGAGTCATTTTCGCGCCGCGGGTGATGCCGGCCCGCTGCTGCTGGGCCGGACTCACGACGATGACGTTGGTGCCGAGTTGTTCGAACTGGCTTTGAACGAGTGCCGAGGCACTCTGGCCCAGCGAGACCATCGTTGAGACCGCCGCGATTCCGATGACCAGACCCAGCACGGTCAATCCGGCGCGGAGCTTATTCTTGGCCAGGGCCCGGATCGCAATTCGTAAAGTCAAAAAGTCCATCAGATCGCGTGCCGGTCAGTAGGATTCGTGGGGAAGTCAGGTCCAGCGGATTGGGGTCTACGGTCTTGAGGACTGCGTTGCGAGGCGACGCAGAGGTGCCGCACGGGCGGCAGGCTCGGTGGCGAAGTCGTGGGGAGCGGGACCCCTTCGCGGCGTTCGCCGGGGTGGTACAGGAGGCGTCATTTGCCCGTGCCGGCGATGGCCAGGATCTGTCCCGTCACCAGGCTGTCTCCCGGCTTGAGATCGCCCGAGATCATTTCGGTAAAGCGACTGTCGCTGAGGCCGGTCTGCACGGCGACCGCTTTCAACAAGCCATTTTCGACCACCCACACATGTCGGCGATTGCGGTCTTTGCGCATCTCGTTGCGTTCTTCCGCGGAGGCCAGTTTACCCGAGTCTGTCGATTCGTAATCGTCGGCGGCACGGGTGGCCTGGCCATCGATCAGGTGCTGATCTTCTGGGCGGACATGCGTCGGGTTCGGGTAGAAACGTAAAGCGGCGTTGGGAATCTTGGTAACTTTTTCACGACGGTCGACCGCAAAGGAAATGCTGGCGGTCATGCCGGGGAGCAGTTTCAGGTCGGGATTCGCCGCGGCAATGATGACCGGGTAGGTCACCACATTCTGGTTGCTCGAGGAATTCATGCGGATTTCGGCGATACTTCCCTGGAACAGCTCATCAGAGTAGGCATCGACCGTAAAGGATACGGGCAATTTCTGCTCCCGGGCCCGACGAATCAGGCCGATGTCGGCTTCATCCACCGAGGCGTGGACATCGACCCGTTCACGCAAGTTGGGGGCGATCACGAACAATTCGGGGGTCTGAAATTGTGCGGCGAGCATCTGGCCAGGGTCGATTTTTCGATCGATGATCGTGCCCGATTCGGGAGCCCGGATTTCACAATACTTCAATTGGGTTTCGGAATACTCGACCTGCGAGCGATCGACTTTGACCCCGGCCGCGGCGACGCCGAGTTGTGCCTTGGCCGTCAGCACGGCGTACGAGTATTTGTCGAGTTCGGTTTCGGCGATGAACGTCTTATCTCTTTCACGGAGCTTGATGACCCGTTCGAGGTCGCGTTCGGCCTGTTCGAGTTGGGCCCGGACACGGCCCATGTCGGCCAGGCTCGATTCGAGTTTGGCGGAGTCGCGTTGCAGGTTGGCGTTGTAGATGCGGGGGTCGATCTTGCAAAGCAGGTCGCCGGCGTGAACTTCCTGGTTGAACTCGGCGATTGGCACCGTGGGGTCGATTGGTCCAGACACAAATGACCCGATGGTCAGCGAGCGGACCGGCTTGATGCTGCCGGTGGCGTTGACGAAAGAGACGATCTGCCCTTCGGTCACTTCGGCAAAGCGCCATTTGGGGGCATTCTTCTGTTTGACATATTCGACGGCCGGTCCGTACGCGGCGCCCACCCCACCGGCCAGGGTTAACAGCACGACCGTCCAGATGATGAACGCTCTCATAAATCAGCTTGCACTCGACGCAGGGAAAGAAATGGAACCAGAGGAAGGCAATACGGATCAACACCGCGCGAGGCGACTTTCGAGCGCAGGTACGTGATATACCAGGTCAGCCTGCGTGGCGTTTCAG
>JAFEBR010000811.1 GCA_018242565.1 Planctomycetota bacterium
AAGATGTTTTGGTCTGTTACGCCTGCCACGCTCGCTATAAAGACGCTGTCCTGCCTGACGACCATCCGCGATTCAACCTGGAAACGGCCGAACGGTATCGACAAGAAGCCGCCCGCATCCAGGACTCTCGCCGGCCGGCAAATTCAACGTCCTAGTTCTTCACTGGCCGGAAATCTGACCGCACGACCGTTGCAGGGTGCGGGCGTCATGAATAACGGTCGCCGGCTGCAGACCAGCGAAACGTCCGCACCAACAACTCACACGCAAACAATCACGGTTCAGACGTGGAAGAACGCCGGAAACGGATCATCGAAGACCTGACGCCCGTGTTGCAGGGAGAAATCCGCTGCGACCGACTGACACAGGCGATGTATGCCACCGACGGCAGTCTGTATGAAATTGCCCCCCTGGGAGTCGTCACTCCACGGAATCGGGATGATGTCGTGGCACTGGTCCGATACGCAGCCCAGGAAAAGATTCCGCTGATCCCGCGCGGAGCCGGAACGGGAATCGCCGGTGAATGCCTCGGGGACGGAATCATCGTCGATTTTTCCCGCCATATGCGGGCCATTGAATCGATCGGGAACAACACGGTCCAAGTCCAGCCCGGCGTCGTGTGTCGCGCGCTCAACGAGGCCCTGCGTCCCCACGGTCGCTACTTTCCCCCCGACCCATCTGGCGCCGGGGTGACCACCATCGGCAGCATGCTGTCGCTTGACGCTGCGGGATCCCATTCATTGCGGATCGGTTCGACTCGCGACCATGTGGAATCACTGGAGATGGTACTCGCCAACGGCGAGGTGTTCACGTTTGCAGATGAAGTGATCCCGCATGCGGGAACCGGCGCGGGCACAACGGAAGGAGAGCCCGCGCAACGGCGCCAGCACCGTGAATTGGTGGAGCAACTCGCACACCTGTTGCGTGAAAACGATGACCTGATCCGCAGGTGGCACCCTTCGATCCCACGCAATCGCTGTGGTTATTTTCTGCGCGGGGTGATGCAGGACGATTGCCTGCGAATGCCCCGACTGCTCGTCGGTGCCGAAGGCACGCTGGGATTGATCACCTCGGCCACCTTGTATACGGCTCCCTTGCC
Organism: Planctomycetota bacterium; assembly: GCA_018242565.1. Classification (GTDB taxonomy): domain Bacteria; phylum Planctomycetota; class Planctomycetia; order Planctomycetales; family Planctomycetaceae; genus JACQFH01. Next base: position 1,097 of record JAFEBR010000811.1, read on the forward strand.
GGCACATCGGGGTGTCGTCCTGCTGCTGTTCGGCAACCTGGAAGCCGCAACTCGTGCCGTTCAGGTCATTGCCCAGTACGAACCCAGCGCCTGTGATCTGCTCGATCGCCGGTTGCTGACGCTGGCGCGGGAAGCCGATGTCCGCTTTCACGAATTGATTTCGCCGCAAGCGGAAGCCGCGCTGATCGTGGAGCAAACCGGCTTTTCAACAGCACAGATCCGCAGCCGGATTCGCCTGGTCATCAACTCGGCAACCAGGTTGCACGATGCCGCGATTGTGGCACACGAAGCTTACACCCATGCCGAAGTCGATTTCCTATGGTCGTTGCCCGAGCGGGTCGTCCCGCTGCTGGCACGCATGCATGGCCCCTCCCGCCCCCTCCCCTTTGTCGAAGACATCGCCGTCCCGCCGGAAGTCCTGCATGATTTTCTAGTAAAGGCACAGAACGTTTTTCAGAAACATCGGGTCACCGCCTCGCTGTACGCCCACGCGGCCGCAGGCCAGGTGCATTTGCGGCCATTTCTGCCCCCGCCAACGGCCGACACGGCCCCGTTGCTCGAACACATTTCGCGAGATCTCTATGCCCTCGTGTTTCAATGCGGGGGAACTATCAGCGGCGAACACGGCACCGGATTGTCACGCAGCGCCTTTGTCCGCGAGCAATACGGCCCTCTCTACGATGTGTTCGCGAGAATCAAAGAGCTGTTTGATCCCCTAGGCTTGATGAACCCGGGCAAGGTCCTCACGGACGATGAGCACCTCACGATCCGCAATCTGCGAAACGTGACCCCGGCCTCTCCCGAAACGGTTCCCCTGCAGTTGCGCTGGCAACCCGATGAACTCTGGCAGTCCGCCAGTCGGTGCAATGGCTGCGGTCACTGCCGCACGACGGCAGACATGCATCGCATGTGCCCGGTCTTTCACGTGCAGCCCACCGAGGAAGCGAGTCCGCGGGCAAAAGCCAACCTGATGCGGCAATTGATGCAGGGACAACTGACGGTCACCGAACTGGCCTCGCCAGAATTCAAGCGTATCGCCAACTTGTGCTTCAACTGCAAACAGTGCGAACTCGAGTGTCCGTCCAATGTGAACATCCCTCACATGATGATTGAGGCCAAAGCCGCCTACGTCGCGGAACACGGACTGGAAGCAGCCGACTGGTTCCTATCACGAGCACACGCCATCCAAACTGTGGCCAGTCTGGCGGCCGTGGCCTTTAACTGGCTGTTGGCCAGCCCTGCCTCGCGCTGGATTCTCGAAAAACTGACGGGAATTTCCCGGTATCGTAAACTCCCGCGTTTTTCCCGCAGATCATTCCTGCGGTCGGTCAAGCGTGATCTGCTGGCCCGGCCGCTGGCCTCGAGCGAAAAACCGGTCGTGTACTTTGTCGATCATTTCGCCAATTACCACGATCCGGAACTGGGTCGCGCGTTCGTGGCAATCCTGAAACATAACCGGATTCCGGTCTACATTCCGCCGCATCAACTGGCTTCCGGAATGGCCATGATCTCTGCCGGGGACCTGGAGACTGCGCGGGAATTGGCACGTGAGAATCTGCGGGCCCTGGCCGACTTCGCCCGGGAAGGCTCTTCCATCGTCTGCACCGAACCCGCGGCTGCGGTGTGCCTGCGGCAGGAATACCCGAAACTGCTGGATCACCCGGATGTCGAGGTCGTTGCCTCACGCGTCGTCGAAGCGGGTGATTTTTTAATGCAACTGCACGCGGCAGGCCGCCTGAAAACCGATTTTCGGCCCTTGGAAATGACCGTCGGTTATCATACTCCCTGCCACCTCAAAGCCCTGGGATCTGGCACGCCTCTCGCGGAACTCTTGAATTTGATTCCCCACCTGGATGTCCGTAGAATCGAAGAAGGATGTTCGGGTATGGCTGGTGCCTGGGGACTGACGTCACGGAATTTTCGTGAGTCAATCCGCATTGGCTGGAATTTGATCAGCCGGATGCGTGCTGGCGATCTCGTGGCGGGTGTGACTGAGTGCAGCAGTTGTAAAATGCAGATGGAACAGGGAACCCTGCTCCCGACAATCCACCCCTTGAAACTGTTGGCGTTGTCATATGGCTTGATGCCGGAAATCCAGAATCGCCTGCAGCCTTCCCGAAAGAAACTGGTCGGGTCTTAAGACCACGCGGGACTACCGCCTCGCGAGGTTGCAGCCACTTGAAGCCACCCGCCGCCTTGTGTTTGAAAGATCTCTGGCACACATGAAAATCACGGTACGATTGTTTGCGAAAGCCCGGGAACTGGCTGGGCGTGAACGAATTGAAGTCGAAATCCCTGTCTCGGGCAGAGTTGCCGATCTGAAACGATCTCTGGTCGAACAATGGCCCCAGATGTCTGCCCTGGCAAAGCACCTGCTGGTCGCGGTGGGTACAAATTACGCCGATGACCAGACGGTCTTATCGCCCGCCGACGAAATTGCCTGTTTTCCCCCTGTGAGTGGAGGTTAGCCCCGGAGCAGTGGGACTGGAACCTTTCCCCGTCACCCGCGGCCATTCAGTCCTGCAGTGACTCTCGATAGCCATCGCCCCATCTCAGCGAACGTCATGATTCAACTAACCCACGATGTCATTGATTACCAGTCCGTAACAGAGTCCGTCCGGTCCGATCAGGCAGGGGCGGTGGTGCTGTTTCTGGGTACCGTGCGCGAAATGACCGCGGGGCGACAAACGGTGGCACTTGAATACCAGGCCTTTCCCCAGATGGCCGAGACGAAACTGGCCGAGTTGATAGAAGAAGCAAAATCGCGTTGGCCCATCCAGAACGCAGCGATCGTACACCGTCTGGGACGACTCGAACTCGGCGAAATCAGCGTTGCCGTCGCGGTCAGCACGCCGCACCGCCGGGACGCGTTTGCAGCCGGCCAACATATTCTCGAACGACTCAAGGAAGTCGTTCCGATCTGGAAACAGGAAAACTGGGCCGATGGTACCACGGAATGGGTACACCCAGGTGTCAACGCAATCAGCCAATCCCAACCTGATCAGGCCCCCGTCCAGTAGCCGTTGTGGCCCGATCGTGTATGGTATGTATGGCCGACTGTGGCCTGCGATTTTACGATTCGATCAGTTTGACGCGCTCCACTCATGGAACCTCTCATCGACAGCTTTGGCCGGGTTCACACCAACCTGCGGATCAGCGTCACCGATCGCTGTAACATCCGCTGCTTTTACTGCATGCCGGCTCACGATGTCGAATTCATGCCCCGTTCGGAACTATTGACCTTTGAAGAAATTGAGCGGGTCGTGCGAATCGCCGTTCCGCTCGGCTTGAAAAAGATTCGACTGACGGGGGGGGAACCCCTCGTCCGCAAAGATCTGCACGTCCTGGTGGGAAAACTGGCGCAGATCGAAGGAATTGAGGATATCGGCCTCACCACCAATGGAATTCTCCTGGCTGAACAGGCACCGGCCCTGTATCAGGCGGGACTGCGTCGAATCAACGTCAGCCTCGATGCTCTGAATCCACAAAAATTCGAAAAAATCACGCGGCGTCAGGGATTTGAGAAAGTCATTGAGGGCATCACCGCCGCACAACAGGTCGGATTTCAGCCCGTCAAAGTCAACGCGGTTGCCGTCCGCGGACTGAGCGAAGAAGAGATTGTCCCCTTTGGGGAATTCGCGCGCCGAACCGGCGTCGAAATTCGATTTATCGAATACATGCCGCTCGATGCGGACAACGCCTGGCAGCGTGACAAAGTGCTGTTCGCACACGAGATTCGTGAAGCGCTGGAACGCCACATCCTGCCACTGGTCCCCTGCCCCGGTCAGGATCCCCACGCCCCCGCAGCCGAGTTCGAATTTGCCGACGGAGTGGGGCGCATCGGTTTCATCTCGTCTGTCAGCCGGCCTTTTTGTCTGAGTTGCGACCGGTTTCGAATCACCGCCGACGGCAAGCTGCGAAATTGCCTGTTCAGTCTGGAAGAAACCGACATTCGCGGATTGCTCCGTTCGCAGGCGGCAGACGAACTGATCGCCCAGTCCATTCGCGACAGCATTGCCGCAAAGAAAGAAGGGCACGAGATTAACACCGCCCGGTTCGTGCAACCTGAACGGCCGATGCACGCCATCGGCGGCTAGGCGTTTTTGCCGTGAAAATTACACAGAGTCAGGCGGGTGTGGCCCGCGGAAACCGTGTTTTCGCCCGGACGTGAAGAGGTTGGCGCGGTCACAGACGCGCGCAGCAACGGCCTCGATTCATTACGGCGAGCCCGCCGGTGACCACTCGAGTCACCCGTGGCCAAAGCGATCTGGGGCTGCCGATCTGGCAACAGTGGCGCCGGAATTCCAGGCGTGACCTGTTCACTTCAGGGATTCTGGAAAATCCAGCAAGGATTTCGGGAACTTCCTAAACGAACGGTGCGTCCAAACGGAGCCCTTTCGCGGCACAGAAAGATCTGCCGATGCCATTTCACATTCCGTACACATCCGAGTTCACTCGGCCAAAGAACGCAGCAACCCCCGAAATTGCTTTCGGGGGTTGCTCTCGGTCGAACTCACTCGGACTGTTTCCGAGAATGTTCAGTTGTCACATCACACACTCACGTGTGTCTTACTTTCGATTAGCCACGGAGACCAACGGTGGTCGGCGTGCCCATCTTGCTTTTCGTCTGCTGACCTTTGAGACGCGAGGGGAAGTAGGCTTCGGGTTCAGCCGAGGCAGGAGCCGGGGCAGCGGCCGGAGCTTGTTCCACATTGCTGTCGACCGGGGCCGGAGCAACCGGAGCGGTCGGGGCACACGAATTCACAGGAGCGGCACAGGTCGCGGCAGCCGGAGCACAGGTGCTCGCGGTGCTGCAGCAAGCGGACTTCTGAACATCGTAACCGCAGGCCTTCAGGGCACGGGTCGCCGCACGAACGACACCCTTGTCGCAGTCACCCAGAGCGTAGGTCAGGGCAGCGACAACTTTGTCGTTGCAGCAGCAGGGGTGCTTCTTGGTCTGCTTGCGAATCTGGATGGCCGATTCCTTGCGGACGCGTTCATCGCAATCATTCAGGCCGTAGATGAAGGCACAGATGATTTCCGGGTTGCAGACGCAGTCGTACTTGCCGAGCTTGCGGATCGCCTTGCGACGAGCCGTAGCATGGCAGGCGGTCTGCGATTCATAAATCCAGTGAGCCACTTCGCAGGGGTCGGCTTTGCAGCAGTTGGTTTCGCAGGGCTTGTCGCAAGCCTTGGGAGCAGCGGGAGCACAGGGAGCAGCGCAGCTCGCGGGAGCGGGAGCCGGGGCGGGAGCCGGAGCACACTTGGGTGCACACGGAGCCGCACAGGTCGCAGCCGCAGCCGGGGCACAGCCGTTGCCCGTGCCGCACTTGTTACCGATGCCAAACAGACCGCCATTTCCGCACTTCGGAGCACACGGAGCGGCACACGTCGCGGCTGCATTCGCAGCCGGGGCACAGCCATTGCCAGTGCCGCACTTGTTTCCAGTGCCGCAGGCATTGCCGTTACCACACTTAGGACCACAGGGAGCGGCACAGCTCGCGGGAGCCGGAGCCGGGGCCGGAGCACAAGTCGCAGCAGGTGCTGGGGCCGGTGCCGGAGCACAGGTGCTCGCGGGAGCTGTATTGCAGCAGCCCATGGGTTTCGCACAGCTTCGTTGATAATTATGGACATTCGGGCAGCACGGCTTGAAAATCACAGGCCGGCAGCACTTGGGCTGGCAAGAGGGGGCACACCCGCAGCTCTTCACAGCACCGCCGCAGCTGTGGCTGACCTGCATGATCGATCCGGCATTCGCAGATCCCACCACGCTGATCAAGGCCACCACGGCGCTCAACAGTGTCGTCTTCATAACAAAACGTCTCCTTCCCTTGGGAATTTGGGGTTGTCCGCCGTCCTTACCACGGATGGGTCGGTGAGTCAGTTCGTCCGTAGGCGATATTCAGCGTGCGGTCCTTCAACCACACTTATCACCAGTGACGCGCGTCGCTTTTGTCTTAAACAAGTCCGGCGACCACACCGCAGCTTTGACGGCAAATCCATCCGCTTCTGGCTAGCACTCCACATCGGTGCCGTCAGGCTATTCCGCAGCCTGATTCTTTCCTCGGCAACTCCGATGATCCCTGTTACCGGCTTAATTGCGGGAGTCGGTAAAGCAGGTCTGACCGAAATGATCGGCGGGGTGTCCAGTTGGGCTTGAGTGTCGCAAAGTATTATTAATTCAGGGAGTTACGACGATTCCGGCACCGAGTTGCGCACCTTTGACGCCCAGTGAAACTGTGTATGACTTTACCGGCGGAACCTTTGTTACAACCGTTACGATCGGGTCAATCCAGGTGATTTACAGAACCTGCAAAAGCCCCGAACCCCAATCCGAATGCACCGATTGTTCTTCACATGCCAGCCTCTGCCCAGAACCAGCCCCGGCATCATCCGTTCAATCGTTGCGCTCGATTCTGCCCGCACAATCGTTACAGCCCGTGCGGTGCACACCTGGTCCGCTCGAGGAACCGTCGTGTCACCAGAATCGATGCGTCTGGCACGACCAATTTGCCAGTTGTACCGGTTCTCAGGGGTGGGCGCGTGTCAGGAGCAACCCGCACAAGTGGAACGTGCCACCCGGCACAACAAATGCTTTCGGAACTGCAGGCGAGATGCGGTGGAATTCGTTTGAAAAATGAAATTTCGAAAGGAATTCTGCTTCATTTCGGGACGAGACAAGATGTAGAATCAGGGGAGTCCCGCGCGGTTCTGCGCGCATTCTCGACCTGCGGGTAATTCGTGAATGTTTGGAGTTTCCCGAACAACCGTGCTATGTGGAGCCGCGCAATGTTGACTCGACGTCATTTGGCAACTCGTTCGCTGATCCTGCTGGGATTCGGCCTCATCAGTATGTGGAGCGTCGCCGGGGAAACACTTCCTGGCAGCACCAACTCCGCATCGATGACGCGCTTCGATATCCCGGGAGGGGATTCGATTTTCGCATTCTCATTGAGAGCCGATGTTCCGCAGGTCGCCAGCCCGCGGAATGTCGTGATCGTGGTCGACACCTCGGCCAGTCAAAGCGGTGAACACCGCAAACAGGCCTTGGCCGTTCTTGATTCGTGCCTGGCGAACCTGAACACTGAAGACGGTGTGCGACTGATCGCCGTCGATACGCAGGTCAAGCCGTTGTCGGCCGGTTTTTCCGGTCCACAATCCAGCGACACCCAGGCCGCAGTGGCCGCGCTGAATCAGCGTGTCCCCCTCGGTGCCACCAATCTGCAACCCGCGCTTGAAACCGCGCTCAAGTCCTTCAAGGGTGACCGTCCCGGTTCACTGATTTATATCGGTGACGGCATGAGCACGGGCAAATTGATCGAATGGAACGGTTTTCAAGCCTTGATTGGCGAGTTCCGCCGTCAGCAGATTCCTGTGAACAGCTATGCCATCGGCCCCCGCACCGACCTGCAGATTCTCGGTGTTCTCGCCGAGCACACCGGCGGCACGGTTACGGTTGATGCCCTGGTTGATGATTCCAAACTTCCGGCTGCAAAACTGGGTGCCCAATTGGCACGTGCAGCAGAAGCCAGCGTCTTCTATGCCGACGAATTGTCAGCAGACATTGCAATTGAGAAATTGCTGCCTGGCGACGTGCCTCCGTTCCGTTCCGACCGTGAGACGATTGTCATGGCCA
>JAFEBR010000812.1 GCA_018242565.1 Planctomycetota bacterium
ATCGCCTGGCACCACGCGGTAGAGACCCTGCTGGGGATCAACGTCCCCAAGCGGTGCCAGTACATTCGCACAATTCTGGCCGAGCTGGCCCGCATCAGCGATCACCTGCTGTGTAACGGGGCCTGCGCGCTGGACACCGGGGCGTTTACGGCCTTCCTGTACGCGTTCAATCAGCGCGAGATTCTCTACAGTATCTTCGAAACGCTGTGCGGTGCGCGGTTTACGACGAGCTACACCCGCGTCGGCGGACTGATGTACGACGCGACGCCGAAATTCATCGAGCAGGTGCGGCAGTTCGTGAAGAACTTTCCCGCGGTGCATGCGGAAATCTGCCGGTTGCTGAACCGAAATCGGATTTTCGTGGAACGCACCAAGGGGATCGGTGTGCTGACGAAAGAGCAGGCCACGAATTGCTCGGCGACCGGGCCCATCGCCCGGGCCAGTGGCGTGACTCGCGATCTGCGAAAAGATGAGCCTTATCTGGCATACGAGGACTTTGAATTCAACGTCGTCTGCTCGAACGTCGGCGATTGCTTCCACCGGTATCTCGTCCGTATGGACGAAATGCTGGAGAGTCTGAAGATCATTGAGCAGGCCCTCGAGAACCTGCCGGCGGGACCGGTCAACGTGCCCATGGCCGAACGCACGATCCTGCCCGATAAGTCACGAGTTTATAACACGATTGAAGGTCTGATCACCCACTTCGAAGTCGTCATGACGAATCGAGGTTTCCAGTCGCCGCGTGACGAGTGCTACGCCGCGATTGAGGCTCCCAACGGTGAACTCGGCTTTTACATCGTCAGCGATGGCAGCGAGGTTGCGTATCGGGCCCGCTGCCGCCCCCCGAGTTTCATTCACTTTGCGATGTTTCCGGATTTAATCAAAGGTCACCTGGTCAGCGATATCGTTGCCGTACTGGGAAGTTTGAACATTATCGCCGCCGAATTGGATCGCTGAGCGTTCGCCAGGCAGGCCTGGCCTGCCCCGACGCCAACGCGAGGCAACGCGGTTTCAGTCACGATTGGCACGATCCGACGGACAGAATTTAAGACCCATTCTGCTATGAGCCCAACCACTGCCACCTCTGTTCTGACGCCCGCCATGCGAGCCGAGATCGAGGCCTTTATTCCCAAATATCCCACCAAACAGGCCGTAACATTGCCGGCACTGCATGTGGTGAATGAGCATTTGCGCTGTGTGCCGATGGCGGCGATTCCGGAGATCGCCGAAATCCTCGATCTGGCCCCCGCGCAGGTTCACGACACCATGTCGTTTTACGGGTTCTTCAAGCAGACTCCGTGCGGCAAGGTGCGCGCCTGGGTATGCCGGTCGATCAGTTGCGCCCTGCGGGGTGGTGAAGAAGTGCTGGAAGCGCTCAGCGACAAGCTGGAAGTGCCTCCCGGAGAGACCACCACAGACGGCCGAATCACGCTGGAGTTCGGCGAGTGCCTGGGTTTGTGCGATCACGCCCCGTCGATGCTGGCGGGGACCAAGGTTTATAAGAACATGTCGGTGGAACAGGTTGACGAAATCGCGGCCCTGTTGCGGAAACAAGCGGACAGCGGTGAATAAGCGGCGCCGGCCCCGGGGCTGAAAATCGCCGGCCCGCGCCGACTCCGGCCTGTGTGGCCACCCGAGCCAGAGATGTCGGGTCGCCGACTGAACTTTCGAGATGGGAAATGTCGAGTCGCTGAGAGACTCTGAAGGAATGATCGTGGCTGAATACGAACCGGTACTGCTGGCCAACATCCACAAGGCGGACAGTCATACACTTCCCGTCTATCAGGCGGGTGGTGGGTACGCGGCACTCAAAAAAGTGCTCGCCGGAATGTCCCCCACCGATGTCGTCGAAGTCGTGAAGGCCTCGAATCTGCGCGGTCGCGGCGGTGCCGGTTTTCCTTGTGGCATGAAATGGAGTTTCCTGCCCAAGGATCATCCCGGCCCGATTTACATGTGCGTGAACGCGGATGAAAGCGAACCCGCCACCTTCAACAACCGCATCCTGATGGAGCAGGACCCGCACCAGGTGATCGAAGGGATCATCATCGGGTGTTATGCGACGCGGGCTTCGACAGCGTACATTTACGTGCGCTACGAGTACCCGACCGCGTACAAGCGCCTGCAGGCTGCCATCGACGAATGTTATGCCGCCGGGTTGCTCGGCAAGAATATTCAGGGCAGTCCGTTCTCGCTGGACATCTTCATGCACCGCGGTGCGGCCGCCTACATTTGCGGCGAAGAGACGGGACTCATCGAAAGCCTGGAAGGCAAACGGGCCTGGCCGCGAATCAAGCCGCCGTTTCCGGCGATTGAGGGGGCCTTCCGCAAGCCGACGGTGGTGAACAACATCGAAACGATGGCCAACGTGCCGCATATCATTAACCGCGGTCCCGACTGGTTCAAGTCGATGGGGGTGCCCTCGACGAACCCCAAAGATCCTGGCAGCTATGGTCCGAAGCTGTACTGCATCTCGGGGCACGTCAACAAGCCCGGCTGTTACGAAATGCCGCTGGGGGTCACGTGCCGTGAACTGATTGAGCGATACGGGGGCGGCGTCTGGAAAGGTCGCAAGGCGAAAGCCGCGATTCCCGGTGGGCTGTCGATGGGACTCCTGACCGCCAAGGAACTCGACACACCGCTCGATTTTGCTGGTCCCGGCAAGGTGGGCTGTCTGGGTTTGGGGACTGCCGCGGTGACGGTCATGGATGAAACCGTCTCGATGGTCGACTACCTGTACAATGCCTGCCGCTTTTTCGCCCACGAATCGTGTGGCCAGTGTACTCCCTGTCGGGAAGGGACGAGTTGGTCGGAACGCATTCTGAAGCGAATCAAGCATGGCAAGGGACGCCTGAAAGACCTGGAAATCCTGCTGTCGATTTCCGGTTCCATTGGCATCATGCCCGGAACAACGATTTGTGGATTGGCCGAC
>JAFEBR010000813.1 GCA_018242565.1 Planctomycetota bacterium
CCGGGGGGCTGTTGCGCATGATTCAGGGCGCTGGCAAGCCCGTGGCGGCCCTCGCCTTTCATCGTGATGGCCGCCGATTTGTTTCCGCGGAGACCGATCACAAAGTGAGAATCTGGGATCTGGCCGAGGGACTCAACCTGCGGACGCTGACAGGCCATCACGGGCCTTTGACCGGAGTGGCATTAAGTCCTGATGGCGAGAGAATTGCTTCTGCCAGCGATGACCACACAGTTCGTCTCTGGGATTTCGAGACGGGAGACGAATTGCTGGTATTGAAAAGGCATGGTGACGTCGTCACTGGGGTCACTTTCAGCACCGATGGCGAGTGGCTGGCGTCGAGCAGTCAGGACCATGCCGTATTGTTATGGAGTGCCCGTCCGCGCCCGGGAGAATAACAGGCAACCACGGGCAGTTACGTTTGCTATTGATTTTCATCTGCGACGCCCCACAAGGCTTTGCGCCAGACAGGTTCGCGAGGGAAAACCGCTCGGGTAGACAGGCCCCATTTTTTGCCTCCCAATTCGATCGCTCCCTTCGGATTACGGTTCTTCAGGAATTCACTGAGCTTGGGCACCATGTCGATATCTAAAAAGATCGAATAGGAATCGCCACGTTTCAGGGCGCGCTCGGAATCCAACCCCGGCCAGTCGGTCGGCCACTGGATCGATGCGTCGGGCGCATTGTCATAGTTCGAGAACATGACTTCGATATACTTCGGTGTCCATGCGGAACCTCCAGGAAAATCACCGCGATAGAGCCGTTTGTGAAGGCGGCGCAAAGCGATGGGGGGGACATCGGGTTTGGGGCTGTTGGGAAGATGCGTGTAGGCCATTGCGCCAGTGCCCGGTACGCGGAGACCGTACACCCGCGAGGTCGCCACGCGTTCTTGGTTCCGCAGGTAAAACATCGATATGGGTTGGTCGGTCGCCTGTGGGGTCATGCTGTACCAAGGCCGCAGGTCGCCCAGAGACACGACGGGTTCCAGATCTTTCCGGAACTGTTTCAGTCCATCTTCCGTAAGTGTTGTGTGCTGGTAGCCGTATTTGCCATCGACTCGCTTGACGAAAATGACTTCCCCATTTTCGTAAACGACAACAAGCGGGGTATCAGCATCGAGAACGCTGGCCCAGGGATTCGTTTGAATCAGCACGGCAATCGGAGTCGGACCCGCGTACGGATCGAAATCCTCTGCCCAAATCGGAG
>JAFEBR010000814.1 GCA_018242565.1 Planctomycetota bacterium
AAGAATGCCTGCCGATGACAGGCCGAAAGGGAATCGAGCGCAGAATTGACACCGCCGAGCGGCGGGTGCCGAAAGGATAATTATTGAACCGCGCGTTCGCAATCCAGGTACTTCTTTTGCCACGGCGACCAGCTTCCACAAGTCGCAGACTTCTCCCCTGGGAAAATCGCTTTCGCACTCGATTTTTGCAGTCGGCGGCCAGACGGGAGGAACATCCGAATTCCCCAGAAAAACAGCCCTTCTTGACGAGATCAATAATCGCTTATATCTTTGCAGAATGTTTACTTCCGCCCAGACATTGATCCGCGGTTTGCCCTCGATGGTCGGTTGCTTGACGTGGGTCACGATAGGGATTCTGGCCGGACAGACCACCGCGCGAGCTGACCTCAAGTTCCTGCCAGAACGAGTGGTACTCGCTGGTCCCGAAAGCTCGGATCAGCTTTTGGTCTGGCAGCAGACTTCGGCCGGCCGCAGTCAGGATGTCACCCAGACCGTTCAGTACGAAGTCCTGGCACCGCAGGTTGTACGAGTTTCCGCGCAAGGCATGGTTGTCCCGCTGTCGGAAGGCACGACCCAGATTCTCGTTCGGCACGCGACCGGTGAAGCGCGCATTCCGGTCGAGGTCCTGGAATTTACCCAGCCACAACCGATTGCTTTTGCTCAGGACATTGTGCCCATCCTGACGAAGGCGGGCTGCAATGCGGGTGGCTGCCATGGTAAGGCCGAAGGGCAGAACGGATTTAAACTCAGTGTATTCGGTTCGAACCCCTGGGCCGACCACGATTCGATCGTGGCAGAAGCGCGGGGCCGTCGCCTGTTCCTGACCGACGCATCACAAAGCCTCTTCTTGCGTAAAGCGACCGGCGAACTGCCGCACGGAGGCGGACGCCGCGTTGACAGTGGTGACCGCCGCTATCGCCGACTGCTTCGGTGGATTCAGGAAGGGGCCCAGTTATCCAGCGATCCCGCGAGAGAAATTGTCAGTCTGCAGGTGGAACCGGCACAATTCATCATTGAGTCGCAGAGCCGGCAACAACTGCGTGTCATCGCGGTCGATCGGCAGGGACGTCGCATGGGGGTCACAGCCGAGGCAGAATTTGATTCCAATGCCAAACCGATTGCCGAAGTGGATCGACAGGGATTAATTCAATCGACTTCAGTGGCTGGGGAAGCCGCGATACTGGTCCGGTATCTCGGACAGGTCGCCGTCTGCCGAGTGACGATTCCCCGCCCGGGTGTCCAGTTTTCCCGGCCACCGGAGAACAACTTTGTCGACAAATTCGTGTGGGACAAACTGGAACGATTGGGAATTCCCCCGAGCGGACTTGCCGACGACTCGCAATTCCTCAGACGGGTCTATCTCGATGTCACAGGCACGCTGCCCACGCCGGCCGAAGCACGGCAATTTCTGGCCGATGGGGCCCCCCAGAAACGCAGCAAATTGATCGACCGGTTGCTCGATCGGCCGGAATACGCCGATTACTGGGCCCTGTTGTGGATGGATCTATGCCGGGTCGATAAAGACCGTGTCACCCCACAGGGAGCGGTGGCGATGGCACGCTGGCTCCGCCGACAGTTTGCCGAAAATCGACCGTACGACACATTTGTTCGCGATTTGCTGACCGTGCAGGGGCACGCCCAGGATGAGGGAGCAGGCTCGTTCTACAAAGTGCTCGATACTCCGGAAGTGCTGGGGCGCTCGGTCAGCCAATTGTTCCTGGGGACACGCCTGGAATGTGCCCAATGTCATCACCATCCGTCAGAACGCTGGGGCCAGGACGACTACTACGGCTTCGCTGGTTTTTTCACCGGTGTCGTGCGCAAGAATCTGCCCTCGGGTCGTATGGCCATCACCACCACGGTCGGAACCGACTTGAAACATCCGCGGACAGGTGACTCTGTTCCGGCCCGGGCCCTGGGAGCCCCGCCGGCCGATTTCGCAAATCCGGTCGATCGCCGACAGACGCTGGCCGACTGGATGACGGCCGCCGAGAATCCGTACTTTGCACCGGCCATCTGCAATCGCCTGTGGGCACATTATTTCGGACGCGGACTCGTCGAACCCATCGACGACCTGCGGGCCACCAACCCCGCGACCAACGAAGCCCTGCTGGCGGCATTAGCCGACCACATGCGCAGCGTGCGATTTGATCTGAAGGCCTTCACCCGCACCCTGCTGAATTCACGGGCCTATCAGTTGAGTTCGCAACCGCGAGACGACAACGCCAGTGACACCCAGAATTTCTCTCACGCCGTACACAAGGCGCTGCCAGCAGAAGTCCTGCTCGATGCGATCTGCGACGTGACACAGGCCCCCGAAAAATTCAATGGCTGGCCGGCCGGGTATCGGGCCATCCAGATCTGGGACAACCGCCTGCCGCTGTATTTTTTCCAGATCTTCGGACGACCGGTGCGGGCTACGGTCTGCGAATGCGAACGCAGCAATGAACCCAGTATTTCTCAGGCTCTGCACCTGATGAATTCGCCGGAAGTCATGGACAAGATTCAGTTCCGCAAAGGGCGGGCCCGGAATCTGGCCGATGGCAATCTGACGCCCGAGGCAATTATCGATGAACTTTATCTGGCGGCGCTGGCGAGATTCCCCAGAGACCCCGAACGGGCCCAGATGCTGCAGGCGTTCACGCGCGACGGGGCTTCCCGCCGCATTGCGGTCGAAGATGTCCTCTGGGCCTTATTGAACACCAAAGAATTCCTGTACAACAACTGACCCGGCGATCCCCAAACCACCCGCTTTCCACTAGTTTTCCATAAGGGTACGGAACCATGCACTTCGACCGGAGTGTGAACCAAAGAAATCTCGACGGTTTCAGCCGTCGGCGGATGTTGCGGGTTGGCGCATCAGGACTGATCGGCGGGTTGTCGCTGCCGCGCTTCCTGGAAATGGAAGCCCGCGCTGGGTCAGACACAGAGGCACCGGCCAAGGCCTGTATCTTCCTGTTCCTGGAGGGCGGACCCAGTTCCATTGATATGTGGGACCTGAAACCCGACGCGCCCGCCGAAATTCGCGGTCCGTTTAAACCCATCGCCTCGTCGGTCCCTGGCACATTCGTGGGGGAACATTGCCCGCTCACCGCGAAAATCGCCGACAAGATCACGATTCTGCGCAGTCACAGCCACAACGACAACGGTCATAACACGGGTTACCACTACCTGATGACTGGCTACAAGGCGGACTTTGCCGATGGTGAAAGTCGAGTTCCCAATAACGTGCTGTACCCGTCGGCGGGCTCGATCATTGCTCGCGAATTGGGGCCCCGGGGGTCGTTTCCCCCGTATATCAACATGCCCTATATGATGTGGGCGGGGGGCCCCGGATTCTATGGCTCGCAATATGCGCCGTTTGTGATCGAATCGAACCCGGTGCAGCCCGATTTTGAGGTGCGGGACCTGCGTCTGGTGGCCGGGGTGGATGCCGCGCGGCACAGGTTCCGCCAGCAATTGCTGGCGAATCTTGAATCCTCGGAGCGACCGGTCGCCGACCGCAGTCGGCCCGGTGCCATGGCAACCTATTACGAAAAAGCCCAGGACCTGATCACCTCCCCCGCGGCACGTCGGGCCTTCGACATTCAAGCCGAGCCTGAAGCAATTCGTGAAAGTTATGGGTACACGGCCCTGGGACAATGTGCACTGCTGGCACGGCGACTGGTCGAGGCAGGTTGCCGATTTGTGGGTGTCGACCACGGGGGCTGGGATTCGCACTCCACGATCTTTCCCAGCCTGGAAAAGGACATGCTCCCGCACGCGGACCGGGCCTTTAGCGCCCTGGTCTGCGACCTGGAACAGCGCGGACTGCTCGACTCCACCCTGGTCATCATGATGGGGGAAATGGGGCGGACTCCGCGTATCAACACGGCGGCCGGACGCGACCACTGGTCGCCGGCACAAAGCGTGCTTTTCGCCGGTGGCGGGGTCAAACGGGGGCAGATCCTGGGAGCCACCGACAAGTACTGCATGTACCCGACCACCGAGCCGGCCGGAGTGAGCGATCTGTTACGAACCTTGTTCCACCAGATGGGCATCGACACCACCAAAACCTATTACACTCCACTGGGACGCCCTGTACCGATTGTTGATGGCGGCAAGCTGATTCCGGGACTGGTGTAATGCTGCGAATGCCCATACCTGCCTGGCTTCGTGACTCGCAGTGCCGTCGGTTCAATCTCGGGGTTTGCCGCTGCCTGTCCACGATTGCCGTAATCGTCGTCGCGACATCCACCGCGTCGGCCCAGAAGAATCCGGAATTGGGTTATGTATTTCCGGCGGGAGCCCCGGCGGGGGCCACGCTGGACGTCCAGTTGGGTGGCTACGACTGGACCCCCGACATGGAGTTTTTTGTCCTCGACGCGCCGCTACAAATCAGCGTCCAGGGCCCCCCGGGAGAACTGCTGATCCCCCCGCCCCCCTACTGGTTCGGCGCCCGCGGTAAAGTCTCGGCATTGCCGTTGCCTCGGGAAGTCCCGGCCAAACTGACGATCCCGCCCGGTACACCGCCGGGGGTTTACCACTGGCAGGCAGCCAACGCCAATGGGGGCACTGCCGTGGGCTCGTTGGTGGTGGGTGCCGGTCGTGAAGTGGTTGAGGCAGAACGGCGCCGCGCGCCCCAGGAATTGGGGAGCCTGCCAGTGACCGTGTCTGGGCGGCTGCTGCGAAATGAAGAGGTTGATGAGTATCTGATCACACCGTCGGGCAGTGGTCCGATCTCGTGCGAACTGTGGGCGCGACGATTGGGTGCAAACTTTCATGGCGTCCTGAGTGTCCGCGATCTGTCGGGAAAACTGATCACCGATGCGGCGGATGGCGCCGGTGAAGATCTGGCACTGACCTTTCGAGGCGAGCAGGGAAACACCTATGTCCTGTCGGTCCGTGATATCGACCATGCCGGTGATCGCTCGTATGTCTATCGACTGTCGGTGACGGCGGGGCCGCGCGTGGCGACGACTCTGCCCGCGGCAGGCCGCCGCGGAGAAACCCGTGAAATGGAATTCATCGGGCCCGGCCTGGCAACCGGCAGTGCCCAATGGGAGTCGGTTAAACGGACGATCACCTTCCCCGCCGACCGCGACCGCATCGCGTTCTCGTACCAGATCGAAACCCCCTTTGGAATCTCTGCCCCAGTTCTCATCAAACTCAGCGACAGTGCCGAAACTGTCGCGGCACCGCCCAGCGACCTGCGCCCTGTGGCACTTCCGCTACCAGCGGCGGTCAGTGGCAAACTCGATCCGCGTTTCCGGGAACACCGGTACGAATTCTCCGCCAAGAAGGGAGAAACCTGGACAATTCTGCTCGAATCCCGGGCCGTCGGTGGCTCGCTCGATGCATTTCTGTCACTGATCGGACCGGATGGCAAGGAACTCGCACAAAGCGACGACCTTCCCGGCACGATCGATGCGGGGCTGCCATTTTCCGCTCCAGCCGACGGCCAATACGTTGTCGTGGTGTCTGACCGTGCCGGTAAAGCCACCGCCCCGGATGCGATCTATCGCCTGGAAATCAGCCAGCCTGTTCCCGATTTCCAGTTACAGTCGACGCAGCGCGTGAATGTTCTGCTGGGGGGCAAGCTTGACCTGGTCGTGAAAGCGAACCGCAGCGGCGGGTTTAAAGAACCGATCGCCCTGCAAGTGGCCGGTCTGCCCGCAGGGCTTATTCCGCCGGCAGAACTGGTGATCCCGGGCGATAAATCGGAATTGGCGATTCCGCTGCAACCTGATCCAAGTGCCCTAGCGACCGCAGCCCTCGTCCGCATAACGGGCACTGCACAACTGGGTGGCCAATTGGTAAGCCGGGCCGCCAGTTTCACAACCGCCGCGAATTTGTCGCCACGGGTCCCGCGCGACAATGAGGTCCCGGCCGCCCTCGTCACTACGATGATGCGTCCCCGCTGCAAAGGGGTCCCCGTCGATCAAGACACGGTGCGCAAGGTCCACCGCGGCAGCACCTTTCCGGCTGAAGTCGACCTGACCCGACTCGAAGGCTACACCGGCGAAGTTCAGCTCAAGCAAGCCGCCCGGCAGTCTTACCAGGTGCAGGGCATTACCGGCACCGACACAGTCGTGCCGGCGGGGGTCTCGCGGGCCGCGTTTCCGTGCTTCATGCCCGAATGGCTCGAAACGAGTCGCACGTCGCGAATGGGAATCATCAGCGTGGTGCAGATTCCTGACGCCGCAGGTCGCATGCGTCACCTCGTGGGGGAAGTGACCGGGTTTGTGACCATGTCGATGGAGGGGGCCCTGTTGAAACTTTCGACGGGGACTCCCGAAATCGCGATTCATCCGGGAGATCGGTTTTCGGTCGCATTGAAAATTTCGCGCTCCGCCAAGATTCCCGAACCGGCCCGCGTGGAGTTGCGTCTGGCGGACGATCAGGCAGGGCTGTTTGCCACGCCCGCGACAGTGGTTCCCTTCGGCCAGGATGAAGTGCAGGTCGAGATCACGGCAGGCATGTCGCCCGAGATGGTCGGGGAACATGAACTGACACTGCGAGCGACCGTGTTGCAGAATGGCGTTTTGCCGACGGTCTCGGAAACCAAAGTGCTCGTCGACGTCCGGGCGGCCCCATCAAAATAACGTGCCAGACGCGGGGACGACCGACTCAACAGCGCGGTGGAACGCCGGCCTGACTACTCGACCTTCGTTACATGGCGAGCGCTTCGAGCGCTTCCGCTCGGGTCTCGTAGATGGCCCACAGTGTATCCAGCGACGTGACGGCCAATAATTCCCGTGCATCGGGGCTGGCACCGCAGATCACGAGTTCGCCTCCCCGGGTCTTGACAAACTTGTAACATCGCAACAGCAACGCCAGGAACACGGAGCCGAAGAATTTCACCCGGCTCAGATCGAACACCACCATTGGAGTCGGCGTTTGTTCGAGGGGCTTCATCACAATTTCCGCCGCCGGGTTGATCAGATCCCATGACATCTGCTCGATATCCGAGGCAGGAATCACCACGACACATTCATTGTGCCATTCAATCTGGAAGCTGTCGTCAGCCTTTTTGGTGGTGAGCATGTGCCTGCGACTTGCCTTTCCGAGAAGTGAGGGCGACGTCGATCTCCCGTGCGACTGCCGCCGGAAAGGGAATCTTCTCAGTCCCCGCCAGAGAATTCAACTGCCGTCGCAGCAAAATGGCTGTTTTTTCGGGGTGGGCTTCGTGGAATCTTCGCAGTGACCCGATATAATCGGACCACCAGCGTTCTGCACCCATTTTTTTGTGAATTCGG
>JAFEBR010000815.1 GCA_018242565.1 Planctomycetota bacterium
AGGCCATGATGATGATGGGTGGCGCCCGCGGCGGTCGGAAATTCTCGAAAAACAAATCGACCAAGAAGAAGTCCGAATCGGCCGAGGGCTCGGAAGATATGCAGGCCATCCCTATGACCGAATTCACGGTCCAGTTCGTCTGGCAGGAAACTCCGGAAAGCAAACGCTTGCCGGAAGACAAGTTTGTGGCGGATGAAGCCAAGAAGAAAGCTCAGGCGGCGGGAACGGCGGCTCCCGGCACCCAGCCGGCCCCCGGTGTTCCCAATGCCGGGGTGCCGAATACCGGTGCCCCCAATCCCGGCCAGCAGCCGGGTGTCGCGGGGAATGCGACTCCCCCGGCAGGCAGCCCGCCTGCGGGTGCTGCGTCCGGCGCTGCAGCCGGTGCTGCTCAGCCAGGTGCCAACCCCACGGGAACTCCGCAGCCGAAGTAACCTGACTCCGGGAAATGAAACTGACGATTTGAACTGGGTCCCCAGGATTTCGCTAACAGCGTCTTAGCAGTGCAAGGTGTGCCATGGAACAATTGAAGCAATTTCAGAAATACCAGTTCTGGGTTTTGCTGGGTGTCGCCCTGATTCTCCCTTTCGTGGGCTGGCAGATGGCAGTCTCGGGCCTGGCGAAAGAAACCGAGGATCGCACCAAGGCGCTGGACTCGCTGTTCAAATCGGTCACGACCAGCCCCAATGATCCCAACGACACCTGGGCCAAAGGGGTCGACGAAATCAATAAAGAACAGACTGCCCAGAAAGATGTCGCGTGGCGTGCCCTGTGGGAACGCCAGCAACCTCTGATGGTCTGGCCCGAGAAACTGCCCGCTGAACCAGAAAAGATCAATCCGGGCCACCAGGAATACTACCGCACCGAATACGCCAAGTTCGTGGAAGCGTTGCGGCAGAAAGTGAACCCGTTCGATGAAGAAACGGGCAAAGGCCAGGTGATCTACAGTGAAGATCTGCTGCCCCGCCCCGACCTGAAAGAATGGACCAGTGCTCCGTCGATTCCCCAGATTGTCGCCGCCCAGGAAGATCTGTGGTTGCTCGACTCGCTGCTGGCCTCGATCGCTTCGGTCAATGCCGGGGCGGATTCGCTCGTCAACGCCCCCATTCGTGAAATCGAACAGTTGTATTTGCGTGGGGGCACCCCCAAGGGGCAAGGTGGCGGAGCTGCCAAGCCCGCAGGCGGGACCGCCGGTGGCGGCACCTCACTGGCCTCGATGATGAAGACCCCGGAGATGGGAAATTTCGGTGCCGCGATGCGGTCCCAGATGGACGGCATGATGGGTATGATGGGAGGGGGCGGTCGCGGAGGTTCAGGTCTGGCAGTGAATACGGCCAAATTCAATCCGGACGAAGACCTCGGCCCCGAACGGGCCGCGGCCCAGGCCAAGTCGGCCACGGCCGATACCAAATCCTCGAATGCGAAAGTCGGCGGCATGATCGCCCCGACGATGATGATGCCGTCGATGAACATGGACGCCATGGGTGGCGGCCGCGGCGCTTCCGGCGGACAGTGGAGCGGGTTCGATAAAGACCGGTATCGCGATGACAAAAAAGAATGGAAAACTCGCGGCTTCTATCTGGAAGTCACGATGGTGCATCGCCGGGTTCCCGAACTGCTGACCGCGTTGAATAACGGAGCCTGGCCCGTCACGATCCTGCGAGTACAGGTCTCGGACTGCCAGAATGAAGACTTGCCGAAAGTTGGCGGCGGCAGTGCCGGCGGCTTGATGTCGCCCGGTCTGGCCGGGGGTGGCTCTCTGGACGCTGGTGGTGGTGGAATGCCTCCCATGCGGCGTCCCGGGTCGGCGGGGATGTCCATGCCGGGTGCCGGTGGAGCCTCGGGCCGCAAGCCCCCGCGGAATGCCCGCGGTGCCGACGATAATCCTGGCGCAGGTGAAGTGCTGGGAGCCGGCGGCGGTGAAGCAGCGACCATCGATTTTCAATCGGCCCTGGAAGATCCCAGCCTGGCTCACGTGGCCATCGTCGGGGTGATTTATTTGATCAAGCCGGTTGAAGTGAAGCCAGGTGCTCCGGGTGCTGTTCCGGGTGGAACGTCGGCTCCCGGTGCACCAGCGGGGACTCCGGGTGGAGCTCCTGTTGGCGGAGTCGCCACACAGCCCGGTACCCCGGGCGCGGGAGCCCCCGTCGCCGGGACACCAGCGGCTGGAACGCCCGCTGCCACCGAAGCTGCAAAAACCGAAGAAGCGCCAGGCGGTGAGCCTGCCGCTGAAACCACAACGGCGGACGAAGGCCAACCCGAGCCGGCGGGCGAGTCGGAGAAGACCGACGCCACGCCGCCGGACCCCGGTCAGCCAACTGCCGACAAGCCGGAACCCGAGTCCGCTGAACCGGCTCCAGAACAACCCAAACAGAAATAACCTCGATCCTGCGGCCCGGGCGGCGATCGGCTGCCTGGCCTCAAACCGGTTCCACTTCAGTATTCAGTGTTGCGTCGCCTGGTGCGAAATTCGTTACGGAGCTGAACATGAAAAGCTTTATGGCCAAATTGAAGTCGATGAATTACAAAGAGTTCGCCCTGCAACACGGCGAAAAGATCGGGTTCGGCCTCTTCGCGATGGTGGCCTTGGGCTGCCTGGCGATGACCACCTGGTCGTCGGAACTCACGATTTCTCCCGACGACATGGAAACAGTCGCCTCGAAGGTCGAGAAGGATCTGAAAAGTAAGGCCTGGCCAGAGACCGAAAAGGCCCAGTTCTGGCCTCCGAAGCTGGCCCGCGATGAAATCGCATCGGCCACGGCCCCGGTCGACCTGATGAAGTACGAATGGGGAGTCGATTTCTCCCCCAAGCTCTATGAACGGGCGCAGCCCCGCAGTGAAGTGGCCTGGCTGGCTCCCACCCTGTTGCGGGCCCGATTCGGGACGATGCCCATGGGGACCCTGCCCCCGCCCCCGGCGTCTGAATCGACCGACGACGACAAAGAGAAAGATAAAGACAAGAAGAAGCCCGCCAAGAAGCCTTCCCGGAAATCGGGTTCTTCGGGTGACGACCTGTTGAGTGAACCGGTCGGCATGGGCATGAGTGGCTCAGGCTATGCGGGAGCGGGGGGCATCAAGGCTCGGGGCGTGCGTTTCAACGTGGTCGTGGGTGTCGTACCGGTGCAAGAACAGTACAAGCGCATTCAGAAAGCGCTGAACCTCGAATCGCTGGCCCAGGCCTCGCAGTACCTCGAATACCTCGACTTCAAGGTACAGCGGCAACGGGCGGTTCCCGGCGCTGACCCGTGGACGGCCCCCTGGACCGATCTGTCATATGACTCGTCCATCGATACGATTGCCCAGGCTTCGGACCTCGACCTGGAAATCGTCGACCAGAAGTACACCGACCAGGTTCTCACCTCGGCTCTGCCGCATCGTCTCGACGTCGACTGGTGGGACCCGAATCTCGTCGGTCACGATAAGATTCCGACCCTCACCGAAGACCAGCAGGAACAGCAGGATGCGCTGAACCGCAAGGCGCTCGAAGTCGTGGGGGACGACCCCTCGGCCGACAAGACCAAGCGCCGCGGTTTCGCCCGCCTGCAGAAAGATGCCAAGAGCATTCGCTCTGCCGCCTTGAATGATTCGGGCGACGGCGGTCGATCGATGCAGGAAATGATGCGTAAGATGCCCACCATGGGTGGCGGCGGTGCTGCCGGCCCGATGGCGATGGGCAGTTCCATGGATTCCATGATGCGGACCATGCCCTCAGGTGCCAGCGATGGCGGTGGCATGCGGGGTCGCGGCAGCGCGGGCGCCATGAATCGCACCATGCCCCCGATGGGTCGTGGCATGGGAGCCATGAGCGACATGGCCGGTATGGGTGGCATGGGTGGCGGAATGAGCATGATGGACTCCAAAGTCGAGAACATCCTGTTCCGGTATTTCGACTTCGATGTCGAACCGGGCGAATGCTACCGCTACCGCGTCCAGGTGATCGTCAAGAACCCCAGCTTTGGCGAAGCGTTCGTGGCCAGCCCGTCAGTGGCTGAAGGCGAAACCCGCGAAAGCCCCTGGAGCGAACCCTCGACCGCCGCCGCGGTGGATCGCGACATCAGCTACGCCTTGTCGAAGGTCCCGCCCCGTCCCGGTCGTTATGACGGCGCCGACCTCGAAGTGGTGCAGTTCGATCCGGAATATGGCACGCTGTTGACCAGCACTTTCAAGGTCCCGTTTGGATCTTACGTGAGTGCCATGGTCAAAAAATGCCTGCGGCTCGATCTGCCCGCCCAGTCATTGGAAGAAGCCGACGTCAAGTTCAGCAGTAAAGACGTGCTGCTCGACAGCGCCCCGGCCCCGAATCTCTCGGCGACCGCAGCGGCCGATTTGAAACTCGACACCAAGCAACTCTCGTCGCTGCGCAAGAACGGCGAGTTGGAACTGGCAGTGACCGTGGATCGGTTTGGTGAAATCCAGGAACTCGACGCCTTGTCGCGGTACGAACTGGAACCGGCCCGCAAGCGGGTGAAGGAAGAACGGGCAGACTACGAGGCCGCCCGCGCGGCCGACAAAGAGGCCAAAAAACAGGCGGACAAAGCCGATGATGCCTCGGGACGCCAGGGCGGACGTGGTCGCCGCCGCAGTCGCGACGCGGGACAAAACCCCATGCGGTCCGGCGGTTCGATGGGCGATATGATGCGGAATATGCCAGGCGGCATGACCACACCAGGTGGTGGCGGACAGTCTCCGCGACGCGGTGGCGGACGTGCGGGAGGCGGCGGCAGCTAGCCGTGCGACCGGCGGTTGTGTCTGCAACTGATTGAGGACACCGCGACTACCAGCTTTCGGCTGGTGGTCGCGGTGTCTGTGTTTTGCGCTCCGACAATCGGCCGTTTACAGCCCGACAGAACTTCGATTCGGCAGCGAATCTGAAGGTAACTCGGCTTCCCCGGTGCGCAACGAGTCGATGATCAACTCCCGCAACTCGGCGGCCAGAAAGAACGAACCGGTTGCGCAGATCAGATCAGTCGGTGCCGCCAGCCGTCGCGCCAGTTTCCAGGCGCTGGCCGCGTCCGCAGTCCGATGGCAAAGTCGATCTGTCAGCCCCTGCACCGTCTCGGCTAAGGCCTCCACGGGCACATGCCGGGGGTTGCTCTGAAAACAGGTTAGAATGATCGTGTCAAACCGCGGCAAGAGTTGCCGCAGCATGCCGGTCACGTCTTTATCGCGAGTGGCTGCAAAAATCAGGACGCGCCGGCGGGCCTGAAAACTCTCGGACAAGGTCCGCAGCAAGGCGGCGACCGCTTCCCAGTTATGGGCCGCATCAACAATCACCGTCGGATTCTGTCCCAGGATTTCGATACGTCCGGGCCAGCGCAATCGGCCTAACCCCGCGGGCACCGCGTCTCGGGGGATGTTCCACCCCTGCTCCCGCAGACATTCCACCGCCATGGCTGCCAGCGCCAGGTTACGGGCCTGATGTTCCCCCACCAGCGGCAGTCGCAGATTCTGCCAGTGGTGTTGCGGCAGCAGAATATCTGCCATGGCCGGGCTCATCTGGTCGTTGCCAATCCGCGCCGGCTGATACCGGTACTGAAAATCGGTCCCCAGTTGCGTGAGCGGCGCCCCCAGGCGCTGACAGGTCTCGACGATCACGTTCCGCGCCGCTTCGTCCGCCACGCCGCTGACGACGGGGACACTCGGCTTGATGATCCCGGCTTTTTCCCGGGCAATTTGTTCCACGCGGCTGCCCAGTTGGCGGGTGTGGTCGCGACTGATCGTAGTAATCATCGACACCGCCGGGCAGCAGACGTTGGTCGAATCGAGCCGGCCTCCCATGCCCACCTCGAGAACCGCCAGCTCGGCCCGCTGTTCGCGGAAGAACAGCCAGGCCAGCG
Organism: Planctomycetota bacterium; assembly: GCA_018242565.1. GTDB lineage: Bacteria > Planctomycetota > Planctomycetia > Planctomycetales > Planctomycetaceae > JACQFH01. The sequence goes on from JAFEBR010000815.1 coordinate 5,835, forward strand.
CCGTGGCGATTTCGAAATAGGTGGGACTCATCTGCCCGGGGAGTTTGTCGAGTTCGTTCACGACCTCGGCGATCTGACGCACGAGTTCCACGAGTTCGTCCGCCGACGGGCAGGCGCCATTGACCGCGATCCGCTCTTCGAACGCTGAAATGTGGGGGGAAGTAAACAACCCGACGCGAATGCCCGCCGCGGTCAGAATGGCGGCCGTCAAGGCGGCAGTCGACCCCTTCCCTTTCGTCCCGGCGATGTGCACAACGGGCAGCGCCTGCTGGGGATTCCCCAGCAACCGCAGCAGTTCCCGCATGCGGTCGAGTTTGAAATCGCTGTTCGAATACTGATGCCCCGACAATCGCTCGAAATTGACGCGATTGAACAGGAATTCGACAGCCTGCTCGTAGCTTTCAACTTTCGCAGACATCTAACTCTTCGTCGCTTTCGGCTCTTTTGTCAGATCCTTGATCCGCAGATTCCGGAACTCGACACGCAACGGCCCCCCGGCATGAACCTGCAGGGCGATGATTCCTTCACGGGCGATACCGGCATCGGCTTCCTGATAATCAACCGTTGTCTGACCATTGAGTTTCAGGATGACCCGGTTCCCCTCAGCTCGAATGACATAGGTGTTCCAATCGTCCTTGGGCAGGCGTTCGACGAAATCTCCCGGGGCCTCGGCCAGCATCTTGTTGCGACGGCTTTCGTCGTACAGACAACCCCAGTACTTCTCGCCGATGTCTGCCTGGTATCCTGACACTTCACTGCTGTCGGGCACCCGCTTTGATCGAAACTGCACCCCGGAATTGCCCACCCCTTTGTGCAGGCGGAATTCCAGTCGCAGTTCAAAATCACGAAAGGTGGATTTGGTCGCCAGGAATTCATTTTTCGAAATACCCGGCGAATCGCCGACAATCCGGCCTTCTTCCACTTTCCAAAGCTGCAGATCACCTTCCCAGCCCGTGAGCGATTTGCCATCGAACAACGGGACAAACCCGTCTTCGACCGGCGATTTGGGTTCCGCGGCCGTCACAGCGACGGACCATACCAACAACAGCAGAGCCCCGATTCGGCTGACCCAATTCAAACGCGGCATTCCCGCCATCATTGTCCCCTGCAAAAAAATCTGAGATCTGCACCGGCCCACGAGAAGTATAACGACTCGCCCGCCAGCGTTACAATTTTCCAGGAACACTTCGCACCGCGGTGGAACATACGGCGACACAGCGGCGATCGCGCTGCTCACGTCGCCGTCTTTCCGCAGTCTGCTGGCAAAACTGATGACGAATACTATCTCACAGATCGATGTCTTTACGATCCTGTACCCGGTCGCCGGTTATTTCAAGTTCTTTGAAAACGCCGCCGGACGCCCCTTGGGCCGCCCGGCGGTTCTCGTCCGGATCACCAGCGACGACGGCACGACAGGGTGGGGTGAATGCGTTCCGTCGCCCCGCTGGAGTTACGAAACAATCGACACGGTGATTTCGACAATCCGGCTCTACCTGGCTCCTGAACTGTTGGGCCGCGACCCTCACGATGTTGACGGATGCCACCAAATCATGCACCGGACCATCGCCCCGTCGTTTTCGATCGGGCAGCCCATCTGCAAAGCGGGGCTCGATCTGGCGTTGTTCGATTTGACTGGCAAACTGCGGCAGCAAACGGCGGCACAGCGCTGGGGACGGCACGACCAATCGTCGATTCGGCTGAGCTGGACCTTGAACCCCCGAACTCCCGCAGAACTGGAAGACTCGGTCGCGAGTGCTCACGCCCGCGGCTACCGTGATTTCAACATCAAGATCGCCCCCGATCCCGCAGCGGATCTCGCTGTGATCAGGCGGGTGCGGCAACTGGCTCCCACCGCCACGATCTGGGTCGATGCCAACGGAGGCTACGATGTCGCCGACGCCCTCGCGGTCGCCCCGCGCCTGGCTGATCTGGGAGTGGCCTTCTTCGAACAACCCGTCGCGGCCAATCGGCTCAGCGGTTTCGCGGAACTCACTCGGCAAGTAGCCCTGCCGATCATCATGGATGAAGGGGTGCTGTCGGTCATTGAGTTGGCCGAGTTCCACCGTCTGGGACTCTTAAATGGACTGGCCGTCAAGGTGGCCCGCGTGGGGGGCCTCACCGAGGCGCGCCGCCAGATCGAATACCTCGAGCAGCACGGGTTGATCTTTCTCGGCAGCGGATTGACCGATCCCGATGTGGCGCTTGCGGGCTCTGCCGCGCTGTTCAGTGCCTATGGACTGCAACACGCCGCGGCGCTCAACGGACCGCAGTATATATCGACCAGCGTGTTGAAGTCTCCGCTGACGGTGCAGCAGGCAGAACTGCCGGCGCCAACCGGCCCCGGTTTGGGGATCGAAATCGATGAAGTGCAACTTGCGCGGTTGGCCCTGACTTGACCGGCCGGGGGTTCACCGTCACCGGCGCCACATCCGGAAAAGAGACCGCGAACGTCGCCGCTTGCCGGGTTGTGCGCGGCCGCGCACGGGCACCGCTCCCCCCGGCGACGGACCGAAATGGGGCTGGCATCGCATGCCGATTCCGCTATGATCGGCGTTTTCCCCCAGAGCCTGCATCTTTGCCCGCCCCGAGACAATGCGCGAAAACCCCGCTGAAAGTCCAGCCAATTCCGGTCCCCGTGTGATGCCCTATCAGCCCCCTCACGGAGATCTGGCGATTCTCGCGGGTTCTGGCAATCCGTTGTTGGCCCGGCACATTGCCCAGGAACTCAACGTCAGCCTGATTCCTTCGCAAGCGCAGTACTTCAGCGAAGGGAACGTCTTTGTCCGCGTTCTCGAAAACGTCCGCGGCCGCGATGTGTTCATCATTCAGGGGGTGCACCACCCCGTAAACGACAACTTCATGGAACTGCTGTTCTGGATCGACGCGCTCCGCCGCGCCAGTGCTCAGCAGGTCACTGCGGTCATTCCCTTCTTCAGCTATGCCAAAGGGGACAAGAAAGACGAACCGCGTGTGTCGATTCGGGCCCGGGTCTGTGCCGACGCGATTGAGGCGGCCGGTTGCGATCGCGTCCTGACGATGGACCTGCACAGCCCGCAGATTCAGGGGTTCTTTCACATCCGGGTCGATCACCTGTACGGTCGCCACGTGATCTGCGACCACATTCGTCAAATGAACATCCCAGACCTGGTGGTCTGCAGCCCCGATATTGGCTTTGCCAAAGATGCCGCGTCATTTGCGCAACTGCTTGGCGCCCCGGTCGCCATTGGCAACAAGACCCGCCCGGCCCACGATGAAAAGGCGGTGGTCCTCGAAGTGATCGGCGACGTACGCGGCAAAAACGTGCTGCTCGTCGATGACTTCACCATCACCGGGGGCACGTTGATTGCCATGGCAGACACGCTGAAGGCCCGCGGAGCCAACGATATCTATGCCGCCGTCACGCATGGGGTCCTGTCCGCCGGGGCCTGCGAACGAATTCAGAACAGCGCCATCAAGCGGATGTTCATCACCGATACGATCGAAATCCAGCGACCGCCGTTCCCCGACAAGATCGCGGTCATCACCGTGGCGCCGTTGTTCGCCCAGGCGATTCGCTCGGTTCACGACCGCACCAGCGTCAGCAACCTGTTCCCCGAACGGCCGATGAAACGGTCGTAGCGCTCTATCCCGCGGCACAGTGGGGACGGAATCGGGTTGGTCTGGAGACGGAGTCTGCCCAGGCACCGGGCCGATTCGTCTTGCCGGCTCAGGTGTGGATCGCCTATTTTCACCCCCGGGAGGAGGCAGCCACCTGTGAATTCCTGGGGAGACAGACGGTTCGTCGCATGGGCACGCGTAGCGTGCCTGGTCGGCGTGTGCCTGTTCTGCGCGACGCGATCTCCGGGCGATGAGGCCGGTCTGGGTGAGACTTCGGCCCGTTACTACCGCGAACTGCGTAGTCGTGGCCTGCATCGCCTGGCAGAGAGTTACTGTCTGGAACGTCTCGCCCGACGCGACCTGCCCGCCGCTGAGCGTGCGGATCTGACCCTGGAACTTTCTCGCACGTTGGAAGATCATGCCGAGCGGGCCACTGGCAGCGAGCAGGAACAACTCTGGACACGAGCCTTCGCCGTCGTGTCGGACTTGCTCGCCAGCGAACCCGACAATCCGCGACGGATCGTGCTCGAAGTACAGCGAGCGTGCCTGCCCGCCAGCATCGGTCACACCCGGCGTCTGCGATCTGATCTCGAACCGTTCGATACGACTTTGCGGCAGCGGGCCGTGGAAACTCTCGAAACCGCCGTCGCCGCGCTGCGTGACATTGAACCGCGTCTGGAAGCCCCGCCCGCGAAAACGAAATCGGCCCATCCCGGCAGCCTGCGCCCGGCCGAACGCAAAGCGGCACAACTGCAAGTCCGTTTTCGCCTGGCGGTGGCGTTGCTCGATCTGGCCCACCTGCGCGTCGATCCGGCGGCAGAGCGCAAGGCGGCAGTGGTCGAAGCACAGAAACTCCTCAAAGGAGTCGGCGAATCGGCGGAAGACGACACGCTGGTCTGGCGGGCACGGATGGAGTTTGTCCAAGGCTGCCTGCTGCTCGACGATTTCGCGAGAACCCAGCGAACTCTTGACGCACTGGAACAGGCGGACCCGCCAGCCGAGTTTGTCGATCGCCTGCTCGCGCTGCGAGTTCGCCTGCTGCTGGCGCAGAAAGAATTTCGATCGGCGCTGGCCCTGCTGAAGCAGCGTGAACAGGCACCGGGAATTGTCCCCGGTGAATTGCAGGCTCTGGCGGTGGAAGTGGCCTTGGCCGACTGGCGGTCCCGCCATCCCGAGAGTGACGCCCGCCTCTCTCCCTAGATCGTGCAGTCACTGGAAGAGAGAGTCCAGCGCCTTCAATCCGAGATCGGTGGCTACTGGATGCTGCGCGCCCAGATGCTGCTGCGCCAGGCGCAGGAAGCCCAGACCTATGGCCCCGAATTATCGAAACTGGTGGCCCAGGCACAGTCGGCGTTTAACGCGGGCGAAATGGAAAAATCGGCCCAACTCTACGAAACGGCCGCGGCCTCTGCCCACAAGGCCGGACTCGCCGATGCCGCTTTTCAATTCCGATTCACTGGCGCTTCGATCGCCATCAAGCGTCAGAACTGGGATGCCGCCGCAACCGCGTTACTGGAACTGGCAGCCAGCGCCCCCCAGAATCCCAAAACGCCACAGGCCCATTTACTGGCCGCGTATGCACTGGGGAAACTCAGCCAGGCAAACCCCACGGCCGAAAACCGCGAGCGCTATGCCCGGACTCTGATCGAACATCGCACCCGCTATCCGCAGGCGGCCACACTGCCGGAAGCTACCTGGATGCTGGCCGATCTCGAAGAACGCCGCGGGCGCCTCGCCGAGGCCATCGCGCTCAACATGCAGATTCCAGACACCCACAAACATGGCCCCGCGTCCCGAGTGGCAGCCGCCCGCCTGTATGACCGCCTCATCGACCAGACTCGTGAGCGTCATGAAACCACCGACGACATCACCGCCGAGGCTATCGATAAACTCACGCCGCTGCTCGGCGACATCGCCCAGCCTGAGGCGCGATGGAATCTCGATCAGGCCGAAATCGCGACCTACCTGACTCGCATTCTGCTGCGCAGGAACCCTCCCGATTTTTCCGCTGCCGACCGACTGTTGCGGCTGTGCCTGGCCAACCTGTCGCCGCGCGACGAAGTGTCTCCCGAGGCAAGCGACGCGGAGTCCACCACCCGGCGTGTGCATCTGCAAACGACGGTGCGACAAATGCAGGTGGTATCGCTCGCCGGCCAGGGAAAATATCCGGCAGCCCGCAAACTGCTCAAACAATTGTCGGCGGCCAGCCCCACACAACTGCTCAGTATTCTCGATGGGCTTTCTCCGCTGCAGGCGAACAACCAGCAGGATCCCTTTCGCGACCTGGGAGAACTGCAACTTGAAGTCGCCCAGCAACTGGAAACGCATCGCTCGGAATTAACGGTGGCCGACCAGCGCCGACTCGATGCCTGTCTGGCGCGCGGCTTTCTGGCGACCGGCGAGACTCAGCGGGCCTTTGCCATCTACGACAAGTTAATCGCCGCTGCGCCGCGAGACCGCGACCTGATGTTGACATATGCCAGCCTGCTGTCGCGCAGCGATCGGCCCGACAGCCGCAAACAGGCTGTGGTCATCCGTCGAAAAATCGAAGCCCTGCATGAACCGGGCTCACCCGACTGGTATCCGGCCCGACTCGAATTGTGCCGGGCCCTGCTGGCCGCCGGCGATGCGGCCGAAGCCCGAAAACTGCTGCAGGTCACCCGCCTCGTCTTCGCCCCGCCCGGAGACCCACAACTGGTGCAGCAGTTTACCGACCTGGAAACCGAGGCGGGATCTGCCAGTGAGCCAGAATCCCCTACCCAACCGAGGCGGAAATAAGGTACAAATCGACCCCCGCTGCCACCGGTTGTCTGGGCAGGCCCCGTCGGCCTGGCCAGTTGCCCTCGCAGCAGTCCCCTTGATTGGAATTTCCTCGCCGCCTGACCACAAGACCGGCGTCACTGCTGACATCGACCATTTGATCTCTTGAGGCCCTGTTCCATGGATCGGATTCGCCACCATCTCGTCCTGACCGCCTGGTGCGGCACGGCTTTGTTTCTGGGCCTCTGGCAAACGGCACGGGCCGCCGAACATTACCAGCTTCGCGAAGACCCCAAAGATGCGCGGGTCCGCAAGGTCGCCGTGGAATTGAAGGTGAACGGCAAGCTGTTTCCGTCACCGGGCCCGGAACAGGCACTGAAACTGAATGTTGATGCACAGTTTGGCTACCACGAGCGGCGACTGTCGGCGACCGGACGCGACGCCGAATCGCTCAGGTGCGTGCGTTACTACGACGAGGCCAAAGCGAACATCAATGCCGGCGATCAGTTTTCGAGTTCCATTCTCCGCAAGTCACAGCGGTTGATTGTCTCACAAGGTCAGGTGGCCGGGCTGGAGATTTTCAGCCCTGCCGGGCCGCTCACCTATTCCGAACTCGAATTGCTGCATGTGCCGACCGATTCGCTGGCCATCCAGGGACTGCTCACCGATTCCGAAATCGATCTTGGAGAAACCTGGACGGCCCCGGTCTGGAGCGTGCCCCTGGTCACAGGAGTCGAAGCCGTCGAGAAGGGCAAACTCACGTGCAAGCTCGAGAAGATTGACGACCAGGTGGCCCGGATTGGCTTTACCGGGGACGTCACCGGGGCCACCGTGGGCGCCTCGTCAGTCGTCGAATTGCGAGGACACCTGCTGTTTGACCGTGAACAGAAGCTGGTCACCCGAATTGAAGCCACCCAAACTGAAAAGCGCGCAATTGGTGCAGTTTCTCCGGGGCTCGATGTGACCGCGAAGGTCACCGTCGTCCGCAGCCTGGCGGAACAAGGCTCGCGGATTTCCGACAAAGAACTGTCGGGCGTGCCGCTCGAACCCAACGCCGCCAGTCGGCTCTTGCTGTTTGAATCTCCCGTCTGGAACGTCCGCCTGTATCACGACCGCAATTGGCATGTGTTTCATCAGGCCAGTGACGGCGCCCTGCTGCGTCTGCTCGATCAGGGGGGGTTCATTTCGCAGTGCAATATCAAGAAACTCCCCAATGCCGAACCGGGTCAGCACCTGTCCGAGAAGCAGTTTCAACAGGACATCCAGCAGACGCTGGGTAAGAACTTTGAACAGTTTTTGCAGGCCGAGAAACTGAATCTCAAGGATGGCCTGTTCATCTACCGGGTGGTCGCCGCCGGTTCGATCCAGCGTACCAACGAGAAGAAAGAACCCGAAATCAATGCCGTGCAATGGATCAATTACCTGGTCGCCAACCCGGAGGGACGGCAACTGACATTTGTGTTTTCAGTCGATGCCCGGCAAGTCAAGGATTTTGGCACCCGCGACGTTTCGATGGTTGCCGGGATCGAATTCCTGCGTCCCCGTAACGCCCCGCCCCCCGCCCCTGCCGAGAAACCCAAGGCCAAGTAACCACGGCGTTGGCCGAGATCGTGTGGGCCGAGGCGGAGTCTGTGCGCACAGCGATTCGGACGCCCCGACGTATCGTCGTCAGCCGAGAATTCGGGCGGAGAACTTGTTTGTGCCAGACGCATACCACAGTATGATCGTGGGATGGACGAGCACACAGGCTTTTGGGCTGGAATCGGATACGGCTGCGCCACGGTTCCATTCATCCTCGCCACTCTACTGATCGTCACGTTCTTTGAATTCGAGTTCCTGGCCTGTGGCGCGGCACTGATTTTTGCCAGCGTCGTCCTGTTTCTCGTGAAATGTTCCAATCAAAAAGCGAAGCCGCCGGCAGATCCACCATAAGTCGCTGACCTGAATGTACCGCCCCCACGAATGTCGCGGGCAGCCACGGGCATTTCCGTTGCCTGGCATGCAGTCCGGCCCTTGGCCGCCCGTTAGACAACTGGTTAAAATACTGACATCTCGTCGAGCTTTAATTTGTCACCCAAGGTCGAGTTGCCATGCGATTCTCGCTCGCGGTCCTGGGACTTCTGACGCTTTCCACTCCG
>JAFEBR010000816.1 GCA_018242565.1 Planctomycetota bacterium
CAACCCGGTTGTTGCCCCAAGGAGCAATACTGTACGAGACGCACTACTGTTCAAAATGATACACGTTTGCCGAAGATTTACAACCGTGTCGCCTCACGGTGGTGTGTCCCCAGGTTCCAGGTTCCAGGTTCCCAGGTTTGAATTGGGATGAGGCGTGCCTCGCCGGACTAGCCGTTGCACAATGATTGGGATTCACACGCTCATTCAACGGCCGTAGACTGAAGACATGTCCGCCCCCGCCACCACGACACAAAAGCCGGACCGATTCTCGGTCCGCCGGAATCACATGCTGCGAGTTTTCGTAGTTGTGCTTTTCCTTGGGGCGGTATCCCCTCCGGGGCGTGCGGATGAACTGCCAAGTGATATATCCCGTTCCATCGGCGAATCGACGCAGCGGCTAAGGACCAGCGCAGACGACCACGCCAGGAGGCAATCCGCCGTCGCGATCGCGGCTTACGGTGCCGAAGCCAAAAGCGCTGTCCCGGCGCTCGTTCGAGCACTTTCGGACAAATCACTGTGGGTTCGGATCGAGGCGGCTCGCGCCTTAGGGCGAATCGGTCCAGAGGCGAAAGCCGCTGTGCCGGTGTTGATCCACGCACTCGCGGACGATTCGCGACCGAGTGATGACGAGCAGCAATTTGACCGAGATCCCGCACACTCTTTGCGTGAAACCGCTCTGACGGCCCTGTCCATGATCGGCTACGACGCCGACGCCGCGCTCCCCCATGCAATCGCCGGACTTCGCGACCCATCCACGTCATATCGGAAAGCGGCAGTCGAAGCCGTGCTGCGTTTGGCGCCGGATGGTCAGGTCCGGCTTGTGGCCGAAATCGAGGATGGGAATGAAGTTGGCTTATGGGAAATCTTTTGGGCACTCGATGATCTCGAGGGCGCCCCGGTGGAATTCCTGTCCCGTCTGTTGGCCTCCCGTTTGGGCCGATTCGACGATCGGGATATCTTTGGTGTGAGCAGTTGGGATGGCATTCTCAAATACCTGCATCGCCGACGCACCACGGCGTTGCCCGCGCTCCGTTCGAAAATCGCCGATCCCGACCTCGCAATACGCACCTATGCGGCTGCCGCGCTGGCCGACTTGTCGCCTGATGATGATCGGATCGTGCCGATTCTCGTCGAGGGTTTGAAGTCAGCCAAGCTTCGGCAGCGCTCGGCGGAGAGCTTGGGGCGAATTGGTGCGAAAGCCCGTCCGGCGATCGAACCACTGGTGCGTGGAATGGAAAATCAAGCAGACGATGCTGACGACTTTCGGCTCCAATGTGCCGCCGCGCTGGCCCGGATCTCGCCAGCGCACGTTGCCATGCTGACGTTTCTAGAGAATTGGCGACGTGATGTGGCTCTGAAGGAATCGCCGTCGAAATGGATGATCGTCGACGACCTGGCGCGACTCGGACGGATTGCCGTCAACGATTTGCTGAAGCTGCTGAATCACGCCGATGACGATATGCGCCTCGCCGCAGTTGAGACGCTGGGACGAATCGGCCCCGATGCGCGTCCGGCTCTCCCAACGCTGATTGCCATTCTGGAGACCGAAGAGCAAGAGGAAATGCACGCCGACATTTGCAAGGCCATTCGCGAAATCGGACTCGATGAGCGGAACGTGGACAGCGCTCCGACCTTCTTGAAATTGTTGATAGCCGATCGTCCGTATCTATTTGCGGATGAACTGGTGGGTCAACTGGGCGCCGGTGTGATTGCGGACCTCATCGCCATTGTAGACGATCGGAAGGCCAAATTATGGGCGCGCGTTTGCGCCGCACGTGCGTTGGAATTCATCGGTGACGACGCGGAAACGGCAGCTCCCGCCGTGGCGGCATTCTTGAAATCGCATTCCAAAGATCTGGACGGCTATTCGAAATGTTTGCTAGTCGGAGCGCTCAAGCGCATCGGGAAGAACTGTCCCGAGGCGGCTCTCGCTGTCGCGGCGGAATTCCCGATACTCCCCGACTGTGCCGGCCCGGCACTCGTGGTAATCGGCAGTCCCGCGGTCATTCCCCTTTCGAAGTGGCTCTCGGACGATCGCGATGAAATCCGGCTCTCTGCCGTCGAAACTCTGGCACAATTCGATGACAACTTGGTAACTGTCCGGGCTGGGCTGGTTAAGGCAATGCAAGACGCGGATTGCCATGTTCGGGAAGTAGCAACTGTAGCGCTGGGCAAACAGCAGCACCGATCGCCCGAAGCCCTCGCGGCATTGCTGGCCGCGCTGACCGACGTTCGAATGCCGATCCGGGCCGCCGCGGCCGCATCGTTAACCGGCTACGAATCTGAGGCGGGTCGGGTTTTGCCGTTACTTGTCGGTGCCCTGCAAGATGATTTTCTGGCTGTCCGAGTCAGCGCCTGCCGCGCATTGGGGACGTACGGTCCGTCGGCGCTCGAAGCTGTCGCGGCACTGGAACAAATTGCGACGAGAGATGAATTTGCGCCCGCCCGCATCACGGCCCGCGAGGCGCTACGAAAAATTCTTCCGGGCGAGAATTAGGGGCAAGATGTTGCCCCCTCGATGAATCTGGGGACACAGTTGTTTCTGAAGTGACTCGAACGTTTTCCTCGTGGGATGGGCTGTGTTTATCGATCACGTCTATCGGCTGGGCGATTTTGGCGACCGTTCGCTGCGTTTCTCGGCAGAATTCGCCTGGTTTCCCCGATCGTGATGCGGAGCGGGGCGCAATTTGGTTGTGACTGGCCTCGTTCACCAGCGTCGGCTGGACCGTCGGCTGGGCGACGGTCGTGAAACGCATCACAGGAATCGACCGCTACGCGGTGGGTGCCTGACGCGATTCGACGTCTCGATAGAACTGGCGGGTAGTCGACGGGACGTTGTAGCGGTGCGGATGGACCCGGCTGGTGGTGCCGTCGATCGTCGTCGGGGCGCCGGCGACAACGAAAAACCGTCGGCCAAAGTGGGCCACCAGATCACACCAGCCTTGGTGATCGAGTTGCAACCGTTCGAGAATCGGCCCGACCGTGTCGGGAATCCGACCTTTCTTCCCCTGCGCCAGTTGCCGGCCGGTCCAATCCAGTAGTTGCAAATAATCCCCCAGCGATATCGGCAGAAAACCCTTGTTGCTGCACCGGGTGCCGGTCTTGTTCAGGACCGGTCCCAGTTCCGCGTCGTGGCGCTGATCCAACGCCACCCGCGCTGATTGTTATTCTTCAATCAGCATCAGTGCGTCACGCGCCGCGGTGCGAATCGATTCGGTGGCGTCGCGCCGCTCGATGAGTTGTTTCAGGACTGGAACAGATGCCTTGGCTGCTTTCCCGATATTACCCAACGATGTTACAACACATTCATAGAGAAACGTGTCCTCGCTTTTCAGTAGGTCGATTAATTGAGGAACCGCATCGGCACCAAGCACTCCGCATCCCGCGAGCAAGTCGCCAGCGGCAATCCTGACACGCCGGTGCATTCGCTGGCTTTTCAGCATTTTCAGACACTGAGACGCAGCGATTCTGTATGTTTCAGGC
>JAFEBR010000817.1 GCA_018242565.1 Planctomycetota bacterium
ACCCGCCGTACGGAATTTTAGAGAGGGTCGTGGAAACACGATGGCCAAGCGCGTCTCGCAGACGCTTAATGGACCCTGCGTTATCCTACTTGAAGCCATGCTGTGCGCCTCTTCTCTACTCGACGGAAACCCTTTCCTTTCCCTTTTCGAGGCCCAAGCAGGTCGTTCGCCGCTCCCATCATTTCACCACGAAAGACGCGAACCACGCGCCCTGAATTTCAATAGTCACGCCCTGGGTGCCCAATGGGAGCCCTGCCGTCGGGCCCCTGGCGAGGTTGGGAGACCTGCGCCCAACGACTCGAAATTTGAGTCAGGCTGCGGATTCACCCAGCGGGCCGCCCGTCGGCCATCGCATCTGGAGTTTCTCATCGTCTTCAGTTATCCTCCCCCAACCCCGGCAACATGTGAAATGTTGGAAGATGGTTGCCCACGGGGATTTTCACTTTTAACCACCGGGAAATTGCCATGAAATTCGTGAAATTCGGAGTTGTCGCGTCAGCATTTTTCTTCAGTGCTGTGGCTGAGTCGCTGGCCGGTGTGACGATCTATGCCGACCAGGCGTCATTCAATGCGGCCACAAGCGGAATCACGACCATAGGCTTCGAAGGGATCGCCCCGGCAGACGGCTTTACCGCATATGGGCCGGGTGGCAGTCTTACTCTAAGCGGCGTCACCTTCACGGCGGGGGCCGGGGTCGATCTGTTCGTCAACAGTTCGACCTACTACGCGGTGAACCAGCCGCCAAGTTACGATCTCGGGTCCGGAGATTATTTGCTGGCGGGTAATCTCGCGCCGACGTTGCTGGACGTGCAGCTTCCCGGAAGCGGTATGTCCGCAGTGGCCTTCTATTTCGGCACGTTCGATGACAGCACGAGCCAGGTGCAAATCACACTTTCGACGGGTGATGTGCTGACTCTGTCCGCTTCGTACCCGACCAGCACCTTCGTGGGATTCACCTCCACGTCGCCGATTACGTCTCTCGAATTGCTGATCACCGGCGGAGATCGGCAGGATACCCTGACGCTGGACAATTTTCAGTTTGGGACGGTGGTGCCCGAGCCTGGCAGCATCATCGTGCTGTGTATCGGATTAACCACTGTTTGCGGCATCAATTGGCTGCGGCGACGGGAATCGCTCGTACACGGCAGCTAATCTTCGCCAATGTTTGTGCTGTGTCCCCATGTTCAATTGCTGTCAGTCATGGCCTCGACCGGCACGGGGCCGGCCGGGGGCGGGCTTACGTGGGTTACGGCGTTTAGCCTTCAGTCATGGCTGCCACCGATGCGGGATCGGTGGGGAGCCTGGGGGTGCGGCGTCCGGTCTGTCGCGAGTGATGTCGCAGCGGGGGCGTTGACGGCTGGTGGTTCTGGAAGCCGGATCGGGGGCGGATACCGCCGGGATGAACCCGGGCGGCTCGCGGGCGTTTGCTGTTCGGACGGCTCTGAGACGTGCGATTACGTCCCGCCCGTTGCCACCAATTGAAAGGGGGAAATTCGTCGATGTGGGTGGCGCAGAGACGGTGACGTGTGGGGCAGAGCGTTCCGTTTGTGCCAGTTCTGGCAACGAAGATGAACGCTCTGCAATCCTGCGCCCAGGCTCATCGACAGCTCCCCACTGACCCCGCGTCAGTGGAAGCGGTGATTGGCGGCTAATCACGCCACCGTGTCACCCCACCGGCTCCCCCCTGGCCTTGTGCCAGGGGAGGCCATGATTGAACGCTAGTGGCCCGCGTCTACATCCTGCGCGCGGATGCCCCGTTTGCTCAATCGCTGTCAATCATCCCCTCAACCGGCACGGGGCCGATTCAGCCGCTTCGGCGTTTGACCAGGCTTTTTTTGAGAGCGATGGCCGTCCATCACCGACACATTCCAGATTCAGGTTCTGCAGAACCCTGACTGGGTTCGATCACCCGCCAGTTCCATCGAGACGTCGAATCCCGCACGGCATCCACCGCGTAGCGGTCGATTCCTGTGATGCGTTTTACGTCCGTCGACCAGCCGACGGTCCAGTCGACGCTGGTGAACGAGCCCAGTCACAACCAAATTGCGCCCCGCTCCGCATCACGATCGGGGAAGCCAGGCGAATTCTGCGGAGAAATGCAGCGAACGGTCGCCAAAATCGCCCAGCCGATCGACGTGATCGATAAACACAGTCCATCCCACGAGGAAAACGTTCGAGTCACTTCAGAAACAACTGTGTCCCCAGATTTGACTCGTTATTCACAATTCATTTTCCTACGGATGGTCTCCGTTTCCGTTCCTCTCCGCTTGCCCGCCTGAGTATCATGCGGGAATGGGACGCAGACGAAAAATTTTCGCAATCTTCGCCATCATTGCTGCGGTAATCGGCGAGGGCTTTCTTGTCTTGTGGTACGCGACCCTCGCGTGGGTGAGTTCGACCCCGATTACCGCGGAGCGGCTGGCATACATCCGGATACTGGCGTGGCTCGTGCTTGCCGGCATGGGGGCCTGTCTGATTTTGGGTATAACCGGCATCGTTTTGCTCCGTCGTCGTCCCTGATTTCCGTCGGTTCGCGTGCTGTCCCGAAAGTACGGCCGGGACGAAAGTTGTGCCCCAACGCTATGTGACTGGGATTCACTCACCAATTTGGTCACGGTAGACTCTCTGTGGCGGGAGGCCGCCGAATAATGAAGTAGAACCGCGACGCAATGATTGAAGCCATGTCTTCCTGCCGGATCAAACGTGTAGAGGACCGCGAAGCCATGCAGTTTCCACAA
>JAFEBR010000818.1 GCA_018242565.1 Planctomycetota bacterium
ATTCGAGGTTTCGGTAAAGACCTGTTCGATATTCCCAACCATTACGTAGGTCAGACGAGCAGTGCCTGGGCCAACCTGGCCACCGCTCAGTACCAGGAATGGCAACTGGGGGTGGACTTCTCGATGCCGCTGGGCTTCCGCAAAGGACACACCGCGGTCCGAAACGCCGAACTGCAACTGGCCCGCGAGCGAGCCATCCTGAACGAACAGGAACGGCAAGTCGTCGTGGACTTGTCGAATGCGTTTGCGGACCTGAATCGTGCCCAGAACGTGGTGCAATCGAATTACAACCGTCGCGTGGCGGTCATGGAACAACTGAAAGCCCTGGAAGCCGTGCAGGACCGCACAAATGCTGACCAGTTCCTGCTGCTGGATGCCCAGCGCAAACTGGCAGACGCCGAGTCGTTGTACTACCGGTCCCTGGTGGAATACGAAATCGGCATCAAGAACATTCACTACGAAAAAGGTTCGATCCTCGAATACAACGGGGTGTACCTGCAGGAATTGCCTTCACCGGCTAAGGCCTATGCGGACGCCATCGAACGGATCAAGTTGCGGACTCGTCCGGCTCGCTGGGCCGAAGACGGAGCCCGGACCCGCGTGATGAACAACGGACTGGTCCAGCAGGACTTCAGCGGCGGGGACATCAGCCTGCCGGCCCGTCCGATCGAAAGCAGCCAACCGGGATCGGGAGACATGGCCCCTGAGCCGGCCCCGGCGTACGAGAGTCCGGAACCGCTGCCACAGGAAACCAGCCAGAGCCGGCCAGCCGTGACACCCACAGCCATCCCGGTCGCGGCTGCGACCCCTGTGGTCCGCAACCCGGCACCGTCGGCGGAACCGGTTCGCACAGCTCCATCTGGTCCGCCAGCGAAAGCCCCGGCGGACGCGGATGACGGACCGATCGAGTGGATGGATGAGTAATCGGTGACAGGGACCTGCCGCTCAGCCGACTTGAAGTGAGTGCCGCAGGCCATGTCGGCGAAATCGTGGAACAGAAAAACCGGTGCCGCAATTCTGATGCGGCGCCGGTTTCTGTTTTTCCCATCGACTCAGGCCCGACAATTTAACGTACCATCAGCCCCAGGCTGCTGCGGTAATTGTTGCGATGCCGTTCGACCCCGATACGGTCGATGATTTTCTGCCAGTCGTTGGCGACAGTCTGCAGGGCCTGTTCGGCAGAGACGCTTCCCGATAGAGCCGCAGCGACCTCCCGTGCCAGAACCTGACGAAATTCTTCGCGTCCTTCAATCTGCAACTCGGCAACCAGACGCGGGTTCCGCAGGCTTTCGGCTACCGCCGGTCCGCACGACAACGGAGCCCGAAGACTGAACGTAGCCGGCAGCACTCCCGCCTGCAGTTGCGATTCGCGGCACAGACCGATGACCGTGGGAGGATATCCCGAAACCAGATCGGGACCGCTCGCCTTCAACAGGGCACTCCAGGCGGCTTCCACCTGCACTTTCGAACTGGAGGCCAGAGCCCCAACTCCCCAGCCAGAAAAACCGGTCAGAGTGACTTGCGAAATCCCCTTATCGGGCAGTGGTTCCCACACGCCGCGCGAGGCATCATACACCTCACGTGAGCCTGGCAGACGAATCACACTGACCTGCAAGCCGTCGACCCCCGACTCCACCGGCGCACTGGCCGAATCGCCTTGCGACTGCGGTTCAACCGCGGCGGGTTCACAGGCAATCGCCAGGGCCGCACGTCCCGCGAACAGTTCGGCAAGGCATTGTGTGGGTGTGTATTGCAACACGTCCTTCGGCATTTTCGCCAGGGCCTGCTGCGCCCCGCTCAGGGCCCGGACAAACGCCGGACCGCTGATGAGCGGAGCTCCGGTTTCGATATCGAAAAACAGCGAATACTGGCTGGGATGTTGAGCCCCTGAGACGGCCCGCGCCAGGAACATCGTGGACCGCCACGATTCGCCCCAGGGCTCGACCGCCGTTTTGCCGGGGGCCCACGTGCCGAGCGAATTCAGCAATTCCTGGTAGTCATCCCAGTTCTGGGGGGGCTTCAACCCCGACTTCTCGAGCAGATCCTGCCGGTAGTAGCAGACCAGCACCGGGACCGACAGCGGCACAAACAGAGGTTGCGACTTGCGCGACGCCACGCGCTCTCGCAGCCCCTGAAAAATATCAGGCCAGCCCAGGCCCGAGTTTTCATCACCCCGCAGGCTGTCGGGAATCGGGGCCAGGTGCCCGGCGGCGATCAGTTCCCCGGCCCGTTCCAGCGGGAACAGTGCCAGCGTAGGGGCGTCAGAGCCGGCAAACAGGTCGAGTGATTGGCCCGGTTCGAGTCGAGGCAGTTCGCGTAATTGGTACTTGGCCCCCGCCTGGGCCTGCCACTCGTTCAGGGGCCCTTCCCAGGCGGTGGCGAATCCCAGGTCGGCGGGGACGCCAATCTGAATTTCCTGCCCGGCATAGGGGAGCACTTAACCCGCGGTTCCCTTCGATTTGTCGCCGGGGCACCCTGCCATGAAGAACACCGCCAACCCGGCCAGACACAGGACCGGACACAGACGACGAACAGTGAAATTGGGGCCGATGAGAGCCTGCATGGAATTACGCTTCTGGAAGTGGGATCACGATTTCTGCTGTGAGTGCCATTCTAGGAACTCTACGTCCGTCACGCACGCGGCGCTGGAGAGAACCGCAAATCCTGAAAACTTCCGCGCAGCACGCACCACACTCTTCCGACCGACGCCCTCGCGGCCCACAGGCGAGTTGCAACCCGCTTCCGCCAGAACTACAGTCGAAGGCGCAAGGCAGGCACGCAGCGCGGCAGGAAGAGTTATGAAACCAATGAAAGCAGCGGGGGGCTGGAAAGCCATTCTGTACACGTTTCGCATGGCGAACCGCGTCGGCTGGCTGCCCTTATGGCGCGCGATGCGCAGCAAGAACGCCTGCAAGACCTGCGCCCTCGGCATGGGCGGCCAGATGGGGGGCATGGTCAACGAGGGGGGACATTTCCCCGAAGTCTGCAAGAAGTCGCTGCAGGCCATGGCCTCGGACATGCAGAACGGCATCACCCCCGAGTTTTTTGCCCGCTATTCAATTGCCCAACTCCGCACGCTCTCGCCCCGCGAACTCGAATTCTGCGGCCGGCTCGTCGATCCCGTCTACGCCGAGCCAGGCGCCACGCATTATCGGGTCATCTCGTGGGAAACCGCACTCGACCGGCTCGCCAGCCAGTTGCGGACCAGCGGTCCCCAGCACAGTTTCTTCTATGCCAGTGGCCGAGCCTCGAATGAAGCCGGCTTTCTGTACCAGATGTTCGCCCGGCTGTTCGGCACGAATTACGTGAACAACTGCTCGTACTATTGTCATCAGGCCAGCGGTGTGGGCTTGATGAGCAGCCTGGGGACGAGTACTGCCACCGTTCAACTGGCCGATGTCGAAAACTGCGATCTCTACATCCTGATCGGCGGCAACCCGGCTTCGAATCATCCGCGGCTGCTTAAGAGCCTGATGACTGTCCGCCGGCGTGGTGGTCACGTCATTGTCATCAACCCCGCCAAAGAACTGGGGCTGGTGAATTTCCGGGTGCCCAGCGATCCCTGGAGCCTGCTGTTCGGCTCGCGCATCGCCAGCCTGTACGTGCAACCGCACATCGGTGGCGATCTGGCCCTGTTGACCGGGGTCGCCAAAATCGTCCTCGAACGAGGGGCCATCGATCGGCCGTTCATCGACGGACACTGTACCGGTTTTGCCGAGTTCGAACAGGCCGTGACGGCGACCGACTGGCAGCAGATCGAGACGGCGGCCGGGGTGTCGCGCGACGAGATCACGCGTGTCGCCGACATGTTCATGCAGGCGAAAAACGTCGTGTTTGGCTGGACCATGGGCATCACGCACCATCTGCATGGCGTGCAGAACGTGCAGATGATTACCAACCTGGCCCTGTTGCGCGGCATGATCGGCCGACCGAACGCCGGCCTGATGCCCATTCGGGGGCACAGCAACGTGCAGGGGGTGGGTTCGGTTGGTGTGACACCGCAGTTGAAGCAAGAGATTCTGGCCCGCTTCGAGCAACGACTCGGCGTGCAATTCCCCCGCTCTCCCGGGCTCGACACGATGGCCTGCATCGATGCCGCCGAGCGGGGCGAAATGCAGACCGCCGTCTGTCTGGGGGGCAATCTCTTCGGCAGCAATCCCGACGCCCACTACGCCGCCCGCGCGATGGCGAAGCTGGATCTCGTAGCCTATCTCTCGACGACTTTGAACACAGGACACGCCTGGGGCACGGGCCGCGAAACTCTGATCCTGCCGGTGCTGCCCCGCGATGAAGAGCCTCAGCCCACCACGCAGGAGTCGATGTTCAGTTATGTCCGCATGAGTGATGGGGGGCCCGCACGCTACCCCGGCCCCCGCAGCGAGGTTTCAGTGCTGGCCGAACTGGGTCGCCGCGTGCTGGGGGACGACGGACCCGTGAATTGGACCGACCTGCAGAGCCATCAGCGGGTGCGGGAACTGATCGCCGAACTGATCCCCGGCTTCGAACCCCTCGCCGAGATCGACCGCTCGCGCCGCGAATTCCACATCGCCGGCCGACATCTGAATCTCGCGGCTTTCCCCACCCCGACGGGCAAGGCCCGGTTTCACGCCACGTCGCTTCCCAGCCAGTCGGCATGCGGGGACCGGCAGGTCCGCATGATGACCGTCCGCTCGGAAGGGCAGTTCAACTCGGTCGTCTACGAAGAAGAAGACATTTACCGCGCCCAGGATCGCCGTGATGTGATCTTGCTGCATCCCGACGACATCCAAAGGCTCGGGCTCGTGGCCGATCAGCGGGTGACAGTCCGCAACAGCGTTGGGGAAATGCCCCGGCAGATTGTACGGCCCTTCGATATTCGTCCTGGCAATGCGTTTATGTATTACCCCGAAGCCAACGTGCTGGTCCCCCGCGATGTCGATCCCCAGTCGAAAACCCCGGCGTTCAAATCGGTGCTGGTCGAACTGATTCCGGAGACCGCCGATCGGGGCCCCGGACCGGGAACGCCCCTCGTGAGCCTGACGACCTCCTGACCACCAACGACCTCGGCTGCTGCTTCCTGATCACGGATACTCCAACCGCCTGCCTCAAAATAGAGGCTGGTTCAGACCGAGGGCTCGCTTGTTGGGTCTAAGTCGCACCCCACCAGGTAATTGTCGTCCTGTTATATGACTGTGCTCGTTTCAACACTGTGCTAGGCCGGATCTTGTCTCAGACGTTTCAAAATGTCGCCTGTACCCAATGTGGTTGCGTGTGCGACGATCTGGCAATCACCGTGGACAACGGCCGGGTCGTGCAGGCGGACCGGGCCTGCCAACTCGCCACGGACTGGTACTTGAAACTCGGTCAGCACTCTCCGCCGGTGGCGACGCTGAACGGGGCAGTGGCCGAGCTTCCGCTGGCAATAGACCGTGCGGCCCAGATCCTGCGAAACGCACGGGCCCCACTGATCTACGGCCTGTCGCGCAGCAGCACCGAGGGGCAGCGGATGGCCGTCGCTTTGGCCGATCGCGTGGGCGCGATCATCGATACCACCGCCTCGCTGTGCCACGCACCGTCGATTATGGCCTACCAGCAGACGGGGGAATCGACCTGCACGCTGGGTGAGATTCGCAATCGATCGGACCTCGTTGTGTTCTGGGGGGCCAATCCGGTCGTAACACACCCCCGACACATGGAACGCTACTCGGTGGATCCGCCGGGGCAATTTGTCCCCCAGGGCCGGCATGATCGCACGGTCGTGGTGGTCGATCAACACCCCACGGAAACGAGTCAGTTGGCGGACCTGTTCATTCCGATTGAACCGGAACGCGATTTCGAAGCGTTGTGGACCCTGCGGCAACTGGTCCGCGACCGGCCCGTGACCCACGACGCAGTGACCGGAGCCC
>JAFEBR010000081.1 GCA_018242565.1 Planctomycetota bacterium
GCTGTTCTCCGCTAGGCAGCGACGGAATGGCAAACGTTCCAATCGTGGCACTCCCCAGCAGGCACAGAAACCCACGGCGGGAGACCGTCGGATCAGGGACCTGATCAAAATCATTTGGCATTGTGGTCGATCTCCGCAGAGGTCAAGTCGAAATTCATGGACACGAATTGTACCCGATGGACACTTCGATGATCGAGAGGGTCGTCCATTGACAGCCCGGCCATCGATTCGACCGGTCATTCGCGGTAAACGTTCAACTGCACTGCATGCCCGCTGTCGTCGGCCAGTCGGCGCATTTTCGGCAGATGAAAACATACATGGTCCCGGCATCGCCGAAGCTGCAATTGGCTGCGCAGATGACCGCCTGCTGCATAGCGCGCTCGGCGTGCAACACGTCGCGTTCTTCGATGGGGAGCCAGCGAAACCAGGTGGCGCCGTCAAACTCCTGACTCGAAAAGCTTAGTAGGTAGTCCATCGTCGCCCCGCAGACGCATTTCGGATACCACGGATCCTGCACCCAGTCGGGGTAACCGCCAATCTTCGTTCCATCGGCAGTACTCAACGCGCACTGGTAGAGACTGCTGGCGTCATCCAGGGGCGACCAAGGCTTCGTCACGAGTTGCCTGCAGCATTCCAATGCGACCGCGACGTCAAGCGCGTCCCCAAGCAACTCGTACAATGGGACGGAGATCTTCTCAAATGCACCCGGGTATTCGACGATCCGCTCGGGATACAGCAGGCAGGGATCTGGCACATACTCGGTGTAAGCAACATCGTGAGAGGCTGGCCTCGGATGAACTTCGACTGCGTCCGCGACATCGGCCCTCCGCCGCCAGATGACCCGGACATCCGGGCAATATCCTGGCTCATGATCGTTCGGGCACCACAAGACCTGCATCAAGTCGGTGCCCGGCCGAAATTCGACCTCGGGAAAATCCTCTTTGCGAAGTTGCAGGGCGGAGACATACGCGGTGTCGTGGTCCTCGCAATGGGGCCACAATTCATCTTTGGGCCACAGAAAGACTCCACCCATCTTGCTGGCGTCGTTCGCGGCCGATCCGGGTCGCGGATTGAGGCGGACGGTCGTTTTGGCCAGCGGCGCGAGATTGGGTAGGAGTCGACCAACGTCAATCGGCGCTGGAGGTGTCGTACATGTTCGCACGGTTGCCAGCCAGACGGGATCAAGTTGCGACCGGACTCTCCCCATTCGCTCCACCAGTTCGGGTAGCGGATTGGCGTAGGTCCAGCCAGTGACCAGTTCGTTCTGGATGCGAAGATATTCTTTCTGGGGATCACCCTGCAGCAATTGTTTTGATTTTGTCATGGGTGCGACACATTCGGCAGCTTCGCCCGCGACCAGTCGGGAATTGCATTCCAGAAATGGCCGTACCCTCGCAGGGTGAACCAGTCATCCCCCACGGCCTCCCGAGGGGCGACCTCGCCGTGGCCCGCTTCCAGCTCATCAGCGACATCTTCCAGGAAATGCGCCCAACTTGGAGCGAGGACGTACTTCTGCGCCGAGCCGACGCCGAAATCCCAGCCGAAGGGAATTACCTGGCCGACAGTTCCCTCGGGAGCTGGATCGAGGTCGACGCCAAGGAAACTCCGTCCCGAGTCCCAGTACAAGGGAACCCAACCAGCGCGCATCCAGGCGAGGCGAATTGCCCCTTTCGGGAAGGATTGAAATCGTTCTCGGACTTCAGGATTGGACTCATCGAAATCTTCGGGATTTCTCGCCGTACGATGCAGCCAGCACCATTCGACTCCTTCGTCATAGTGCAATGGACGCGGGCACAATCCGAAGAAGACTCCCGGAACGTAGTCATCATCGTCGATCCATCGGTTTTGACCGTCATGAATCCGATACGACTCACGCACGTCGTCCGGCAGCGACTGCCCAATCGTCTGCTCAATTCGGCGAAGCTCCTCTTCAGAAGCACCGGGACGTAATGTCGCAAAAATCTGGGGGGCGTGATCCTTCAGCCAGGTCTCGATCCGCCGCCAGGATTCGGCGACCGGTCGCGGTCGGCGACTTTCGTAGCGGGTCAAAAGCTCAGCCTTCTCGACCTTTGTCGCTCGCAACCGCTCGGCGTTCACAGCCGTGATTTCGCAATCAGGTCGGAGCTGTTTAAGACGTAAGACGCCGTCGAATGTCACGGCTGTCTCATTGGCGTTGACGAATTTCAACGAGGGACAACGAGCGAGCGCGGGTATCGCGGCATCGGTAATCTGCGTCCGCTCCAGCAACACGATTTCAAGACTCTGAAGTCGCGACAGATAGTCCATCCCCGCGTCGTCGACCTGGGTCAGCGAAAGATCGAGCTGCTTTAGCGCCGGGAAGCCTTTCAATTCTGAAAGTCCCAAGCCGGTCATCGCCGACTGATAGAGCGACAGTTCCTCGAGTTTTCGGAGTTTCTGGAGAAACCGCAGCCCCGATCCCGTGACCTGACTTTGCCCGAGCGACAGATCCTTCAGCGAGCTAATGCGTGCCAAGGGTTCCAGGGCGGAATCGGGAACTCGCGTCATGTTCAAATTCAGCTGGATCAGACCCGGCAACCTGGGGAGGTGATTGAGCGCCCCCTCCCCGATTTCACTTTCGAACAGCGATAGCGATTGCAAGTCGATCATCGCCGACAGATATTTCAGCCCATCACCCTGGAATCGCATTTTTTCGAGGCCGAGTCGGCGCAGGGACTTCATGTTGGCGACGCTGGCCAGCGCCGCGTCGGTCATGCCGGGGGCCATGGTCAGATCGGTAATTCCCGTCTGTTCCGCCAGAGCGCTCATTCCCACGTCGGTGATCTGGGTGTACCGCAACGAGACGGAAGTCAGTCCTTTGGCGTCGAAGCTCGCCTGCCCTTCGACCGACTCCAGCGCCCGAACCAGATTACCTGCATGTCGCCGCAACGCCGCGAGCAGCGGATCCTCAACCGCCGTCTCGCTCGATGGGACCTCGGCCCGGGCGATATCGGGTTTGCCGATCCGAATGTTAGCCCCTTCAGGTACCTGCAGCTTGACGTAGCTGCCATCGTCCCACTCGGCGGACTGTCCAGCTTCCCAGAACCGTTGGGCCGCCTTTACTTCTTCCGCATTCGCCGGCTCCCAGATCTTCCAGGTTTCGTCCCATTCGTCGTCGACCTCGGCCCAGAACAAGTTCGCGTTCGCAGTTCCCCACCAGGCCGGTTGTCGCGACACTCGCAGAGTCTGCATGGGAGGTTGAGGTGATCGGGTGGCCATGTTGCTGTCTCAAGAGATTCATCGGGCTCAGCGTATCCAGTGAAGCGTCCCCCGCGGATACTTGTACGATCGATCGTACCGTTCCCGGCCGGATGAACACAGCTTTAGGAGTCAAGAATTGCCTGACGACCGGTGGATCATGACCGATGAACGATGGCTGCGGGAAGCAATTCCGTACCGTGCCCTTCTGTATCTTGAGCAGACGCAGCCTGAGAGCACGCGGAAGTTCCGATTGTATTCCGTCGCATGCTGCCGTCGCATCTGGAAGTGGATGGATGCCGAAC
>JAFEBR010000819.1 GCA_018242565.1 Planctomycetota bacterium
TCCACGAGTGAATTATAACACGGGTTCCGGATCCGAGGCTACCAGCATGAGCGTACGTCTTACGTGGACGGCATGGTCACGTTTGTGGTCTCCCAGGCGCGAGACGGACTGCGTTGGGGCAAGTCCGCGTTCCGGGAATGAAATCGGGTAAACGACTTCATAGTGCCGCCTGCCGTTCTCGACGTTATTATCAATCTGTCGACAATTAGTTATTTCCGCATACGCACTATGAATAGCCAAATTAATACGCCGCAAAGCCCGAACGCAACTTGAATGAACGTGGCAGGTTCAGGCGTCGTCGTGACGCCATCGTAGTGGACTCCGTAAATTTCGCCACTCGTCGTCGCAGGAAGACCATCCTTGGATAATGTTGCCGTATACGAAGGCGACGCGATGCTACCAGGAAAATCAGAATCGCCATGGACAATATTGCTATTCCACATCATTTGCGTTCCGATTCCATTCCACATTGTATTAATGTCTCCATTTTCATCAACGCCTACAAGGCTTGTTGTAAATCCGACGTAATTACCTTCAATCGATGGCATCAACACCGCTGCAGACAATGTCGGCGAATCAGTAAATTTTATCGAGGTGTCAGTTATCCAGTTTCCATAGTACGCATCGTTTATAACGTCATCATTGTAGTATGCCACATGCGTGTCAGTGACGTATTTATTTGCGATAATACTACTAGCAGTTGCTGTATGTAATACAATAGCGTTTGACACCGAGTCGATGACGGGATCATAAAAAGGCACTGGCAAACTAGTTGTTCCGCCTGTGGCCAAGTTCAATAACGACACGTGAACTGAGGCTGGAAGATAGGATATTGTCTGTACAAAATTGAAATGATCGAACCCTCCCCAGGCGGCCAAATCTGCCATTGTGACGCGCGTGTAGGTTACTTCTAGTGGTGCGTCAATTACTGCGTGCGCAAACAATAGGTTGCTTATATCCAAGGTTCGCGTGATTGTTCCGCCGGACACGATCGTGCGCATATGGCCGTCAGTTACTTCATGTTGGAGAATCGCAGACACGGCTTCTGGATTCCCAGCGCCCCCGCCTTCGATAAACGTTCCGTTTGAAGTATCGATGATACCGAAACCGAAGACGATTCCGCCAAGAGCAAGGCTTGGGATTGCATTGATTAATAATAGTAAAACGAACGTGAGTTTCATGCACCTGCTCCTGTAGTAAGGTGATTCGAATGTATCAAATAACGTATCGCGCGAGAAATTTGTGCTGTCTAAGTATAGCAGCCAAATGCTTCATTTTCCACAGCGCTCGGATACGTCGGCAATGGCAGACTGCGCCCGGACAGGTGAACTGTTCGGTATTTTGACGTGCTGCCTTGTATCGCCCGAGTTGCGAGCCTTCACGTCATTAACTGGATCCGTCGGTTGTTGCATGAAGCTGTTTATTTCGGATCTCCTTACCGAATAAGTTTGACCTTGATGCCTGCATCTAACTCGGCCCAGCGCTTATCGGCCGACAAAACCGGACGATTCATTTATCGCCCGAGTGCCGGGCAACTCCGATCCGCCAGCGATAACCCGAATTTCCGCGACTCGTCCCAGAGTGCAGCCGTATCGCTCGCAAGACGCTCGTCTAATGGAATGATCTGTAGCTGCAATTGCCGGATGAAAGATTCGGCTGGTGCTGAAGAACGACGGTGCTCCGGGGGCCGACGGGATTTCCTGTCAGGACATCATTGACGGCCCGGGCGCCGCCCAATTCCTGGAAGACCTCCAGGAAGAACTTCGCACGATACGCTATCAACTCCAGCCAGTGACGCGCGTGTACATCCCCAAAGCGGACCGCAAACTGCGACCGCTGGGCATTCCGACCGTTAAGGATCGAATTGTCTAGACGGCGGCGCTGCTGATCCTGGAGCCGTTTTTCGAAACGGACTTTCTGGAGACATCCCTTGGATTTCGCCCCGGACGAAACGCCCTCCAGGCCATCGACGCCATTCAGCAGCACTTGCGGGCCGGCAAACCGACAGTATACGACGCTGACTTGAAGAGCTACCTCGACACAATTCGACAGGATCGGTTGGTGGCTGCGGTGCGCATGCGGATTGCCCCCGGCCGCAATCGGACGCCTGGGGGCGTGGGAACGTGCACCCTATGATTGTTGACTCCCGCACGGTTGCCGCTTCGCACCCGAGGCGTAAAACTTGCCCGAAACGTCGTTAATTCAGTGCGTTATGCTACTGGATGCCGACGTCGGCAACTGAACAACACGACTCGACCGAGACATTCAACCGGGAAGTGCGTTTTGCAGGCATTACCGGGACGCATGCGTCAGATGCCACTCGAATCGACAGATTACGCTGAAACTGGCCCTCAGAGCCTTTTTCAGAGCCTTTTTCAGAGACAGTTACTGGGTGGCGTGTTATAGTTGTTAATAATAGCCAGTGCTTTCTGGCGAAGCACGCTTCAGACGAAGTCGGCACGAGCATCCTCTGTGAAGGGGGCTCAGCGGGAACAGGAGTGAGAGTAAATGCACGACATTCCAGAAACGGGATTCCTACGTTTGCCGCAGGTGCTAAGCGTCATTCCCGTCGGCAAGACGGTTTGGTGGGAAGGCGTGAAAACAGGCAGGTTCCCGAAGCCGATAAAGCTATCAACGCGATGCACGGCCTGGCGAGCCGAGGACATCCGGGAGCTTATACAACACTTAGCTGAAACGCCTCGGACACATTAATCCCGCATTTTCTTGCGGTACGCGTTGGCAACCTTTGAACCAATAAAAATGGCGAATGCAGCCGGCTACGTAAGGGGTACAATTCTGGGGTACATGTTTTTTAAGCAAGCCGCAATAACAAGCATAAACAATGTGTTGTTTTATAAATATGGAGGCCGCCCAGATCACCACTCAAATGTCCGGCTGCGTTCGCCAGAGTCCGCCAAAGTCACCGCCAGAGCCAGTCTCAGAGAAAACGTCGTTCGGCAGCGTTCGCTAAAAATCGTTGACAATCGGCCTTAAAATGGGGTACAGTTAAGCAACAGATACCCCAGTAACTTATTTTATACCCCATGCCAAAGTGTCTCTCTGATGCCAGCGTTCGCAACGCCAAGCCAAAAGCCAAGCCATACAAGATGGCGGACGGGGAAGGACTGTTCCTCCTCGTCTCTCCTCCCGGCAGCAAGTACTGGCGGCTGAAATACTTCTTCGCCGGAAAGGAAAAGTTACTGGCTATTGGAGTCTATCCTGAAGTCACCCTCTCCGACGCCCGCGAGCGGCGCGCGCAGGCCCGTAAGATGCTCGCCGCGGGACATGATCCCGTCGTGGCGAAGAAAGAAGCCAAACTGAAGGAAACGATCAAGGCCAAAAACGCCTTCGAGTTGATCGCTCGCGAATGGTTCGAGAAGCGCCAGCATGAATTGGCACCACAATCCATCAGAGTGGTGTTGAGCCGTCTCGAACAGCACATCCTGCCGACACTTGGCACAAGACCGGTCGCCGAGATTACCGCACCCGAAGTGCTTGCCATGCTTCGCGCCGTGGAAAGCCGTGGCACTCTCGATACTGCCAGACGACTGATGCAGATGTGCGGACAAATCTTCATGTACGCCATCGCCACCGGGCGGGCCGAACGCAATCCCGTCCCCGATTTGCGCGGTGCCCTCAAGGCGCCGGTGACCAAGCACTATTCCTTCCTGCAGGCGGTTGACCTGCCGGAATTTCTGGGAAAGTTGGATTCCTATGACGGAAGCGCGTTGACCAGGCTGGCGATCCGCTTCCTGCTACTCAGTTTTGTCCGCACCAACGAGTTACGGGGAGCGCTCTGGTCGGAGATTGACTGGGACAAAGCCGAGTGGCGCATACCCGCAGAGCGCATGAAAATGAAGGAACTGCATATCGTGCCGCTGTCGAACCAAGCGATTGCCGTGCTCCGGCAACTGCAAAAAATCTCCGGCCATCGGGAGTGGATTTTCCCAAACCAGCACAATCCTTCCACATTCATGAGCGAAAACACCATGCTCTACGCCCTGTATCGCATGGGTTATCATTCACGGACGACCGGCCATGGCTTCCGCAGCACCGCAAGCACGATCTTGAATGAGCATGAGTTCCGTGCGGATGTGATTGAGCGACAGCTTGCTCACAGCGAGCGAAATGGCGTCCGGGCGGCCTACAACCATGCGCAATACCTGCCGGAACGCCGCAAGATGATGCAATGGTGGGCTGATTATCTCGACAAGGCGATGAAGGAGAGATAACTGCCGCGATCAAGCCCTTCGGCCCAAGGCTCGCCTCTACTGTCATCACAAATATTTATCCGGAGAACTAATCGTCGGCCGACAAGTCACGACATCCAGTACCAGCAATGATCGTCATTACGACAGAGATGATCCCCACCCACCCTATATCGACTGTCGTATTGGTGTATTCAGGGGGCGTCGCGGAGCATTGCCCGTTGTTGCCTACTCACCAGCTATGCCGGGTGTGTGAGAACGATCGCATCCCGAAGCCCATTTAACGGTCGCGCAGACCGATGAGTTCGGTTTGGGCGGTGATCTTCGGTAGGGAGCTTCCGGAGAATTTGGGCCTTCCGGACACGATAAATTTCGAACCAGTTTCGACTGCCCCCGGCAGACGCGGCGTCTCACTCAACGTCGACCTCGCCCGTGGCAATGAGATTCTGCTTCACATCCGTTACGCGCACTTCGCAACGGCAATTTGGTCGATTTGGCGCTTTCAACTCAATTCGATACGTAAACCAGCCATCACCTTCCGCCTCGGCAACTGCGTTCCCACCGGCAACGACTATGGGCGCTGGATCGCCAACCGGTGTCGAAAACGAAACGTTGACAA
Source organism: Planctomycetota bacterium (assembly GCA_018242565.1). GTDB lineage: Bacteria > Planctomycetota > Planctomycetia > Planctomycetales > Planctomycetaceae > JACQFH01. The sequence continues at coordinate 4,828 of JAFEBR010000819.1, forward strand.
TGCCGAAGGCAGTGGCGCCCGGAAAGTGAATTCTTCCCTCAATTGCCAGCGCCTCGTCGGCGTGCAGCGGCCGCAAAAACGAGATCGCCGTTACGGGCCCAGGCTCGGCTCCACGCTCCCAGTCGGGGACTGGAACTGATTGCATTTCGGCGTCGGAGGGAACTTGGGAATAGCGAACTTGTTCGCGTTCCTCGCCGTGGCACCCCGCAAGAACGGCCGCACAGACTGCGATTCCCAATGCACGGAATGGTACGGAGCATGCCATAGGTACCGAAGTAGACGACTGCCCAATTATTTCGCAATAGAGGACAAAATCCGCGCCGCGAGGAGCGTAGCCCATAATCGGAATCTCCATCAAACGAGTTTCTCAAACGCGGCGCGCGGAGGACAAAACTTCAATTCACAAATGTTACCGTTATTTCCACTTCATTATAGCCCACGGGCTTAAGTGTGATCTTGTAGTTATTCAAAGCAATGTCCCAGTCGCCAATCGGCTTAACGACAGTTACACCCCATGAATTCGGATTTCCGAGGTTTGAGAGCCCGTTCGCACTTGAACGAACAACGCCGTCCTTGTCCGCAATCTCGACGGTGTAATTGACTCCGGATGTAAAAGCTTCACCGCTGCAGCTGACATTCGACGCCTTCGCAAGATTGGCACTGGCCGCTGGAGCATTAATGTTCCACTCATCTGCGTCGCATATCCCTCCAAAAACCATGGAAATCGCAATGGAAATCAAGCTAGTGTATCGAGCCAAACGCAAACGCCGATTCAATTGTACCACGTTAACCTCCGAGAAAA
>JAFEBR010000820.1 GCA_018242565.1 Planctomycetota bacterium
CAGCCGGACCTATCCGTCCCAATCCGACCAGCGCGAGTCGCCTTTGATTCACATCGTCGCGCGCCAATGCTGCCAGCAACGTGGGAACACCGTCTCGCCCCCGCGACACTTCCCTTTCGAGTTCCGTCAAATCGCGCCGACCAGCCGTCGGCACACCAGGTTCCGGCGTGTCTGACAGCAGCAGCCCACGCAGCCAGACCAGCACAGCCACAAAGCCGCACACACAGACCGAGAGTATCGCGAACCGGCGATAACCAATGGTCCGCACGGTGTCTGGCGTATTGACCACGGAATCACGCGGCAGATCTGTCATAGTGAAACTCTCATGCGAGAAACGACGGACAAATCGCTCACAGAGACGCGCCCGTTCAGAAGCACAGAGTCGCCTTGCGGTTTTTTGATCCGCAGATTCTATCGCGCCCAATCGCATCACGGGAATCAAACGGGCTGCATGGTGCCAGAATTTTGAACCATGTGTCCGTCGCCAGGCCAGTCTGTAAGCGATGTCTAGAACCGATGTCGGCGACAGCCCTGCGATCGGCAGAAAATTGAGGACCTCGGGTCGCATGAACCATCGGGGGCGGACGGGCAGAAAATCCCGTCGTGCGTCAGGCCGATTTTCCTTGTCAGAAAATGATGTCGCCTGTGTTATTATGGGTAGAAGGTTCCCTATGCCCGAATTACCGGATACCCGCCAGACTCTGCTCGCCAAGGTAGGCGACTCGTCCAATCCTGAAGCCTGGCGGGAGTTTACGGCGATTTATCGACCAGCCGTGTATCGATTGGCACGCCGTCGCGGGCTGCAGGATGCCGATGCGGACGATCTGGCTCAACAGGTGCTGCTGGTGATTTCCAGAAAAATCGCCGATTGGCGTCCCACGTCGCCGCAGGGGGCCTTCCGCCGTTGGCTGGCCACCATCGCCCGCCACGCGATCATCAATGCGCTCACACGCGGCCACAACGTGGTGGCCGAGGGGGGCTCGGGAGTCCTGCAGCAACTCCAGAACCAACCTGACCGCGACACGTCTCTGGCTGACATTGAGGAAGAATTTCGTCGCGGAGTCTTTCGTCAGGCGGCTGAATCGATTCGCCCCGAATTTCAAGAATCCACCTGGAACGCGTTCTGGCTCACGGCTGTCGAAGGTCTCCCCATCGAAGAAGCCGCCGACACTTTGGGAAAGAGTACCGGGACCGTGTATGCCTCGCGCAGTCGAATCATGCGCCGCCTGAAGGACAAGGTTCAGGAACTCGAAGCGCGACAGTCGGAGCAATAATTCATGTCCATTCATCCGGCCACCTGCGACCCCGCTGTCCTCGAGTTGTATCTCGAGGGACAGTTGTCTGACGCCGAGCAAGCGAGGCTCGAGGCACACGTCGCGACCTGTGCCAACTGTTGCACCAAATTAAGCAATTCGGCCGCCGACGACTCGTGGTGGCAAGACGCGTCGCGGTTCCTGCCCACCGATGACTGGGACGGCCCCCCCAGCCGGCAGTATCTCGACACGGTTGCGCCCGACGCCAACCTGGACACCACCACTGATCGCCGCAGCTTGCTCAAGCGGCTGTCCCCCTGGCTCGATCCTACGGATGATCCGCACATGCTCGGCCGTTTCGGCGGCTATGAAATTGCGGGTGTCATTGGCGAAGGTGGGATGGGAATCGTTCTGAAAGGACACGAACCGGCGCTCAATCGTTATGTGGCAATCAAACTTCTGGCGCCGCATCTGGCAAGCAACGGCGCGGCCCGGCAGCGATTCTCTCGCGAAGCTCAAGCCGCGGCCGCCGTGTTGCACGAGAATGTCATCGCCATTCACCGCGTCGATCAATCACAGGGCCTGCCGTTTCTGGTGATGCCCTATATTGGCGGCGTGTCTCTGCAGAAACGGCTCGATGAAGAGGGCGCTCTGGCCATTCCCGCCATTTTGCGGATTGCGAGGCAGATTGCCGCCGGCTTGACCGCCGCTCACGCCCAGGGGTTAGTCCATCGCGATGTGAAACCCGCCAATATCCTCCTCGAACGGGGGGTCGATCGGGTGACGCTGACCGATTTCGGACTGGCCCGAACCGTGGATGATGCGACGCTCACTCACAGCGGCGTGATCGCTGGAACTCCACAATATATGTCTCCCGAACAGGCCCGTGGCGACGCCATGGACGGACGCAGCGACCTGTTCAGCCTCGGCAGCGTGATGTACGCCATGTGTACCGGAAGGGCACCGTTTCGTGCCGAGACCCCATTTGGAATTCTCCGCCGGATCACCGACGACGCACCACGACCGATCCGCGAAATCAACCCGGAGATCCCCGGTTGGCTGGAATCGATTGTCTTCCGATTACTCGCCAAGTCGATGGGGGACCGGTACCAATCCGCTGCAGCGGTTGCCGAGTTGCTGGAACAATGCCTGGCACACAACCAACAACCGACACGTGTGCCACTCCCCGAGATTCCGCCGTTCCCCCAGCCCATTCGCGCTGCTGCCCCACCCCGCGGGCGATCCCTCGGAACGACCGATTTGCGATACCGCGCTCTCTGGATCGCCCTGACGATCGCGGTCCCTCTGATCGCCGGCATAGCGCTTTACGACCAATTCTGGCCGCGCACGCCACTACCATTAAATACGCAAGCGACGGCCCCGACCGCTCCGACAGGCACCCTGGCCAGTGAATCCTTTGCTGAACCAGACGCCGGCAGCGAAGACACGTCCCTCTGGCACGATGGTGTCGCAGGCACTTTAGATGACATCCAGGCAACACTCAGACAAATCGATACCGATCTCGATCCGGAATTGGCCCAGGAGACACAAGAATGAAAACCGCCCTACGCCGCATCGCCGCCGTGGTTGTCCCCACAGTTCTGATTGTCGTGGCCCTGATCTGGACCATGGGTGAATTTCCGTCGCTCCGAATCAGCGGTGCCGTCGTTTCGCCGGTCAGTCCGGCCCCCGCGGACAATCCCGCACCGTTAGTGCAGTCGCTGGGAACGTCCTCCGCTCTCGGCCAACCTCACAGCCAGAATTTCGGGCCCGTTGGCTCAGCGGCGCCGACGCAGCAGAATTCCACAAAAGCTGGCCCCGTGGCTGAAGAACTGGTTGATGATTTGGAACCTGAACCACCGGATCTGAGTGCACGCGGGTCTTCCAGTCCCCTTGGCTCACCTACCCCGGGGGCAGGACCAGGGCAAACGCCGGGGATGGGCTCGTCGTCAGGAATGCGTCTTGCTCAGCCCCCAGCAGGGACGATGTCGGGAATAGGGGCTGCAGTCGGGGGGGGAGGACCTCCGGCGCCGGGCATGATGGGAATGGGGGGGATGCCGGGAATGTCAGGCCCGGCCCTGCCTGCCGCAAATTTCGTCCAGGGAAAAAACGCCGCACTGCTGATCAATGAGGTGGGGGACAAACTCTGGGGTTATAGCGTTCCACTGGGCAAATGGTCCGGCTTATCGATCTCCAAAACAGACAAGCGTCCCGTGCCCACACTCGGTCATGACGTGGGCATTTTCACCACCGACGACCGCATTTATGCCTTCAGCTCGCAAACGGGCCGCTGGGATACCCTCGCCACGAAAGGACGGAAGTCGGCCGCCGTTCATGGCGACCTGGTCGTACTCATGGATGGTGAAAAGGTCCATATCTTTTCCAACACCACCGGCCGGTGGTCGTCCGCAGATGACCCGGCTGACGACACCGATCCCGCCAGCCACCGCCCCGTTCCAAGCCGCGCTGAGACCACCGACTCTGCCCTGCCCTATCCCCTCACGGATCTTAAAGGACGCCTGATCGTGCGCGGCGATGTCAGCACCGGCGGAGATCTCGATCTGTATATTGCCGAGACATCCGAGCGAGTGAACGCGGCCGAGTTGCTCGACTCACTGAAATCACGGTCACTCGCCGCCGAACGGGATGCCGTGCAACGGGCGCTGGAAGTGCGCAGCGGTGCCCCCATTCCCGAAACCGCCGCCGCACTGAAGGCACGCCTGGAACAGGCCGTTCGCGACGCGTTTGACTGCCGTCAGCAGGCGCAACGCCTGGAAGCCGAGATCCTGCGGGTCAAACTGCAGCGTGTCGAACAACGATTGGCCGAGCGGGACAAAGCCAAGTCGGCGATCCTCTCCCGGCGAGTCGATGAACTCATGAACGGGAAGAATCCGTTCGGCACGGCCCCCAATGGGGCCAGGCCAGGTGCCAGCCGGGAACCGCCAAGCCTCCCCCCGAGTGGCGATCGCGAAATGGGAGCCGGCTCCGTCGAAAAAACGCCTCGCGGCCAATCCAATTCCGGGGAACCTGAAGTCAAGACCAGCGAAGCGGCGCCAACCGGTGACAATGACGTGGTATCTCAGGCGTTTGCGCGGACCTTGGGCCTGTTGCAACGAAATTCAAGACGCAGGCCGCTGCCTCCGTTCCAGGCACGCAGTCGTACGCTGGAAACCGTGGGAGTGATTACATCTGTTGACGCCGCAGACTTGATTACGATCACCCTCCACCAAACTGAGCTTCCAATCGGGCAGGAACTCGTCGTTTCACGACTGGATTTCGTACATGAAGATGGAACCGAACAATACTACACCTATGCCAGACTCATCGTGGTGGGAGCCGGCCCTGGCGTCGTTTTCGGAAGACTTCTGGCGCTGAACCGAGACGAAGCCGGTCATCCATTCGACAGCGGGCGTCCCGAACAACGTGTTTCCCGGGAACTCTACCCTCGAAAGCATGCAGTCCCCCAAGCCGATGACCTGCTTTCCAACCTGCAAGGGGAATGGCGGATGGACAAGTGGGTTAAGAGCGATCGCGTCCGCCCGCCCGGAGACCTCAAAGGAAATCGCCATCGCCTGATCTTCAACGAAGATTGGATGACGTTGATCGACGCGGCCGAAATGCAGGTTCTGGAGCGCATCCAATTCGTGAAACCGAATCCCCAGGTTTCCCGAGGCACGCCCCAGGAGGTTGCCAGTTATGTGCTGGCGCGATCTCGCAACGCAACAGTCGAAATCACGTCGGGGGCATTCGCGTTGCACGACTCGACTCTGCGAATGAGCTTCTTCGAACAGGCTGTCGGCGAGGAGGCAACGAAACTGGAACCCGGTCCGGGGCTCAATTACATGGAATTCACACGGGCCGGTGCCCCACCGCAGAAGGGCACGCCCGCCGGCGCCCCGCCCGGGGCAAAATCCGCCGTCGGATCCGCACCCGATGTCCGGACGCTGGACGCCGGTGGGGGGGATGCGGGGGGAATACCTGATTCACGAGGTCCTGGTGCTCCACCAGAGCCTCCCACCGTCAACAGTCGCACGCGGCCTGAATCGGCACCTAAGACTGCCAGGGTTTCGCCTGGTCGAAATCGCCCGCAATCGGCACCGCCGTTCAAGGCGCGTGCAGCAGAGACGCGGAATGTCGGGCAGGTCTCCGGGCGTGGACCAAATGGAGAAGTACTCATTGCCGCCGAATCGACTGCGGACCTTCATCTTGGCGATGAGCTCGTCGTCTCGCGAGTTGACTTCGTCCATGAGGACGGCCGGCAGCAGTTTTACCGGTTTGCGAGGCTGTTCGTGGTCCAGACGCCGCCAGAGTCGCCCGTCGTCGCACGGATTGTGGAAATCAACCTGGTCCGCGACGAGGCGAACAATCTCGTGCGAGACGGATACAAATGGCTCGAAGAAACGGTCGAGGCCGGACAATTCGTAGGCCTGGAAGTCTTTGAGGGCCAATTGGCACTGCGGGGTGCAGCCTCGGCACTTACAGCGGTGCAAGGCCGTTGGCGAATGGATCGCCGCGTCGAAGATGACCGTGTTTTGCCTGCCGGAGACCTGAAGGGCTCTCGGCACCTGCTGGTGGTGAATGGAGATTGGTTCACGCTGTTGGATCCAAGTGGAGGCTTAATCCTCAAGCGCTTTCAGATCCGCGTGGGCCACCCACAATTCAGCCCCCAACCGGAAGGGGTGATATTCTCACTGCAGACGCCGGAACAATACAGCGGTCCGCCGGGTATCTTGCGCCAGACGGAAGCGAAGTTGCAGATCGCCTGGCAGACCGGCCAAAAATGGAACATTGAGTTAGAACCCGGCCCTGATCGGACCTATTGGGAGTTCACGCGCGACTCAGCCCCAGAAGGATCGGCAACCGAGCCTTCGCGGTCAGACTGAGAATTTCGTGCGCGAGCCACTCGCGTCGATCCTGGTCGAGCGTGGACATTGAATCTGCTCTCGATGTCGCAGGACCAGTCTCTTATCTGTCCATCGAGGACAGACACTGAATTCCAGCTCTCCGAAAGTTTCGGAACCGGCGGAATCGGTCTTGCCCCGCCTTCCGCTCCAAACCGCGGGTCCGTCTCGATTGAGTTTATGGACGGCACGATACCCCGTTGGCGAAATGTGAGGTAAACTCAGCACCTGTGATTCCTTGTACCAGATCGGTTGCCAGCTTCGCGATCACTCATTGGATCCCAGCACCATGCTCGAGACCCACATCTCGCCTGCAATTCAGCTTCGCATTCCTGGGGACTGGTCGCATCCCGGCCAAATGCTGGAACGCATTCCCGATGGGTATCAACTGACACCCGAATCACTGGTGACGCCGAGCGGCGCCGAGATCTCTTTCACGCCCGTGGCCCCAGATGACATCTTCCCGCAGATCTTTCGATCGGCTTGTCGGCGCCCGGCACAGCCTGACGAATTGGCCATTCTGGACCGGTACACCGTGAACATTGTCCTGTGTGCTCCCGGTGGGTCTCTGGCAACGGCACTGACAATGATGCAGGCCGCCGCGGCTTTCGTGCAGGCCGGTGGAGCCGGCGTGTTTATCGACAACAGCGCCCTGGCCCACGGGGGCAGCGATTGGCAGGCCATGACCGACGATGGCGGATCCGACGCGATCAGCTTCGCTTATACTTCCATCATTCGTGGCTCGCGCCAGGCCTATACCATGGGCATGCAGACCATGGGTTTTCCGGACCTGGTGATGCCCTTTTCAGAGACCAACGAAAATGAACGCGGCGACAGTCTGATCGAAATTTTGCGATATATCTGCGCTGGCGATAAACCGGTCGGCGTCGGGCACGTAATCGCCGACGAGCAGGGTCCCCGGTTCCAGATTGCGGCCGCCCCGCCGGACGAGCATCAAGACACCAATCCGATGCACAATCCGTACGGACGCCTCAAGATCGTGAGCGTGACAGATCTCGCTGGTTTGAATTAAGCCAGTGAACATGGCGTCGATGTGGTTCTGAACAGAGGCACGCGAGATTGCCCAATTTTCGGCCAAAGTTGCAGCCTTCTGGCGGCCGCGGTCGCATCGCTCTTGTTCTCGCCGAGTGGCCATTCGCGGGCAATTCAGATTTCCGTTGCCCCTTGATCACATCGAACACCTTTGATATGTTGATTCCCAGAACTTCGCGCTTGCTCGCCTTGTGGAACAGTGAACATGTTGCACCGTCGCGATGCCCTGCTTCGGCTGGGGCAGATTGGAATGAGCGCGTTAACGCTGCCGCAGTTATTGCAGGCTGAGCAGACCGCCGCGGCCAAAGCACGAAGTTTATCTCGACGGGACACGTCCTCAGCCAAATCGTGCATCCTGGTCTATCTGTGGGGCGGGCCACCCCAGCAAGACCTCTGGGACATGAAGCCGCTGTCCCCCACCACCATGCGCAGTCACTTCCAGCCGATCGCGACGGCGGTGCCGGGAATTGACGTGTGCGAACACCTGTCACAGTTCGCCCGGCACACCGATAAACTGGCCATCGTGCGCTCGTTGACGCACGACAGCAACGTGCACGAAGCCAGCGTCTATCGCACGCTGACGGGGCGCATCAACAATACCCTGGTCGTCCCGCGCAATCAGCGGAATCGGCAAGATGGTCCGAATGTCGGTTCGATCGTCTCGGCGTTTTCGCCAGCGGGCGTGCTCCCCGCCTCGGTCACGATTCCGCGCCCGATCGGGCACAGCGGCGTGACCTATTCGGGAACTCACGCGGGTTGGCTGGGGACGAAACACGATCCCATGGAAATCGCTGCCGCCGCGGGGGGCAGCACCGAAAAGCCCACGCATTCGATGTCGCTTCCGGAAGACCTCAGCAACACCCGCTTACTGTCCCGACAGGGCCTGGTGCAGACGATCGACCAGATTGATCGCCGGTTCGATCAGATCACGGCATGCCGCAGTATCGGGGAATATCGCGAACAGGCCGTGCGGATGCTGTCGTCGAACGTCGCCCAGAAGGCGTTCAATCTCGATCAGGAAGACCCGCGGGTGCGCGACAAATACGGTCGGAACGAATGGGGAGAATCGTTGCTGCTGGCCCGCCGACTGGTCGAAGCCGGCGTGCGACTCGTGACCATCTCATGGATGGATGTCGGCCCGACCGGTGCCGTGATGAACGTCTGGGACAATCACGCGGGCACCCACATGCTGACGCAAAACTACTGTCTGAAGTCGCTCGACCCGGCGTTCGCCGCACTCATGGACGATTTGAGTGACCGAGGCCTGCTCGACGAAACGCTCGTGGCCATGTATGGCGAATTTGGCAGAACTCCTTTGCTCAATTCCACGCAAGGTCGCGATCACTGGGGCCTCGTGCAGTCCGCCGTCCTGGCGGGAGGGGGCATCCGGGGTGGTCAGGTCTATGGCAGCAGTGACAAAGACGCGGCTTATCCGGCGTCGAATCCCGTGTCCCCGGAAGACATGCTGGCCACGATTTATTACAGCCTCGGCATCGATCCCGACGCGCTGCTGCACGATCCGTTGGGGCGGCCGCATCGCGTCGTTGAAGGAACGCCTCTCACCGCATTGTTCTAACGCGCCGGTGCCGAGTCGGGCTGGAACTTCACGATCACCGTCTGCTGCAGGGCAACCTGAGACACAGTCTGTCGTTGTCCGCCAGGCCAGACAATCTCAAGCTGCACGGGCCCGGCATGGGCTCCCAATCCGAAATGCAGCGTCAGATCGTTTTGATTTCCTTCCCCGGTACCGGCTTCAACCTGGCGGGACAACACCCGATCGCCTATCCGCACGCGGACCTGAGCCCCGATCGCCGCGCGGTTGACCGATTTACCATCTCCCCGTAGCGACACCTGCAACCAATGGCCGGCATTTCCCTGGTTGACCCACAATTTACCCCCGGCCAGCAAATCGAGATCACCATCGCGGTCGAAATCCGCCCAGGCCGCCTGATAGGTCGGAGGCTGTCCCGCCAGTCCCATCTCTTGAGTCACGTCGGCGAATTGAAAATCGCCGGTATTGCGGAACAGGACCGGCGCATTCGGTCGACCGAAGGAAGCCGTGCCATAAACGGTCGTGAAGAACAGGTCGAGTCGGCCGTCGTTGTCATAATCCCCCGCGCTGGGGGTGGCATACGATTCCTGATAGAACACGCCACACGGCCCACGATCATCAAACTTCCACCCCGCCTCGGGCCCGCGATTTTTCAGAAAGCGGGACTTCGGTTGATCGCCCCGGTTGTCCTGATGTGCGAAATTGCCGGCGAACAAGTCGAATCGGCCGTCGTTATCAAAGTCGCCCCAGACGGCACCGATGGAATGTCCCCCCTCGAACCCCGGCGATGTCGCCAGCAGATTGAGTTCCGCGGCGGCATCTTGAAATCGGGCCTTTCCGTCATTTCGCCACAGCCGATTGGGCTGCAAGCGGTAGTTCGACACATACACATCCAGATCGCCATCCTGGTCAAAATCACAGGCTGTCACCCCGCGGGCCCGATACTGCGAATCGCTCCAACTCAGTCGCAGCGACTGCCCCGCGTCATTGAGCAGCAGCAATGAAGGCCAGGTGATCCCACGGTCCCAATCTTCATAGCCCCCCACAAACAGGTCCACAAACCCATCGCCATTAAAGTCTCCCCAGCAGGCCCCGCGCGACACGGTCTCGGGCAGCCTGGGCAACGGGACTTCCACAAATCGCTGTCCAGCCACATTGCGGTAGAGGCGCAACGTGGACCACGAAAACAGGTCCAGCCATCCATCGTTATCGAAATCGGCGGCGACCGCCGTGCCCACCTCGGCGAGTTTTTCAAATCGTTGTCCCTGACGATTCAACCAGACACTGCCAGAGACACACAAATCGACCCAGCCATCATTGTTGAAGTCGGCCCAGCAACCCGCGTCGGTGCCAATCTGCAACTCGACGGCAGCGGTGCGATCGCGGAATGCCTCGTCGGCCGCGGTCACAGTCCATCCGCAACACAACCAGACTCCGAGACCAGAAACAAGAGAGAGTCCTGTTGCTGATGACCGCATCTCCATCTCCTTCGAGTTTCGCGAGGCGTGCCAGGCCTGCCATGTGGGTCGGGACGAATCGGGAATTCTACCGAATTCGAAGTGGTTTCGCGCGGGTCGCGCATTCCCAAGTGACATCGAGGCGGAATTCACAGAGAGAACGGGTCGAGGCACTTTGCAAGATTTGGGAAACTCTCCCTCGCTGTCCGATTTACGGGCGTTGTTTCCATGTTGTGTCAGCACTTGCAATTTTCTTCTCAGTTGATTGAATAGTGGCTCTGAATTCCTTCGCGGTGGAGCAGGCACGGCGGAGACCACGGGCAACAACCGGCGTTGTTCCAAACGACCCCGCCCGTTCTCCGACTCCGTTCGGTCACTGCGCTCATGACACGATCCTCGCACCCCAGACGCTGGAGATTTCCATGTGGCACTTTAGTCAGGTCCTCGCTCGTGGCGCCGACAGCCCGGCCAATCAATGGCTTAAGGAACATCCCGAGGTCTTGGGGCTGATCTTTCTGGTGATCGGCGCCATCCTGGCGTTTACGGGTGTCAGTTCGCTGATGTCCGGTGAAGCACGGGGCAAATGGGGAACCCGGCACAGTGGCGGGATGGCTCGATTTATCGGCCTGATTCGTTTGGTCGCCGGGATTGGTGCCGGAATCTTCGGCATCTACCAGATGGTCGCGGGCTGAACGACCGCAAGAACTGATGGAATTTGCTGGCAACGCAAGGGGGCCCTGCACCGCGCCTCAGATTTCCACAGCCACTGCCTGCCCGCGCGCCCCCGTATCCCCCCACCTGCGGGGCGGAATACACTTTGACTGCGCAAATCCTGCCCAGTCCTCGCGGGTAAATTTGACAACCGGCCGATTGTCAGATAATCTGGCGATCACCCCGTTGTCTCGCCCCACCCTGCCCTCCGGTTCCTGCCTTTTTGCTCCGTGTGTGCAATGCAAACCCTGCGCCGGCCCAAAATTCGCGATCAGGCCGCTGAACAGATCAAACAGTACATCGTGGCCCAAAAATTGGTGCCGGGTGACCGACTGCCGACCGAGACCCAACTGGCCGCCCGCTTCGGCATCAGCCGACTTTCTGTCCGCGAAGCCACAAAAGCCCTGGAATACCTCGGCGTTGTCGAATCGAAAACCGGAGTCGGCCTGACGGTCAGGCAACTCGATCTGGAACGCATGACCGACCATCTGGCATTACACCCCGGCCTGCACCGGGTTGATGCTCAGCAACTCATTGACAGTCGCGTGATTCTGGAAACCGGAGTGCTGCCCCATGTGGCCCGGCGGATGGCCACCGACCCGGCGATCCGCGCGCGACTGCAGGCGCTGGTCGACCAGTTTCCGCGAGCGACAGACCTCGCCGCCTGGATCGACCTCGACATCGCCTTTCATCGGACCCTGCTGGAATCGAGCGGACTCGAACCGCTCGTGGCGTTCGGCGGATTGCTCCACACGTTCTTCCGCCGTTTCCGCCAGAGTGTCGAAAATGCCGAATGGCAGCACAGCATCGAAAGCCATCAACAGATTCTCGACTGGCTCGCCGCGGGAGAAGTCGCCGCCGCGACCGCCGCGCTGCGTGAACATATCGAAAGCCACAAGGAGCGATTTCATGACATTCCTGGGTAGACGATTGCCCCTGACCGCCCTCGCCCGAATGCGTCTGCGACGAGTTGCTGTCGGACTGCTGCTGTGCCTGGTCGCGCCGCCAGGAACACTGACGGCCGACGAACCGAAAGACACACGCGCCACGCCGGCCAAAACCGAATTCTTCGAAAAGAAGATTCGCCCCCTGCTGGCCAAGCATTGTTACTCCTGCCATGGTCCCGATCTGGCGGAAGGAAAACTGCGCCTGGATCTCAAGTCCGGATGGGAACGGGGGGGCGGACGCGGCCCGGCCATCGTTCCGGGAGACCCCTCCTCCAGTCTGCTGATCCGCGCTGTTTCGTATCAGAATGACTCTTTGAAAATGCCGCCGGAAGATTCCGGATCGCGGCTCGCCCCCGCCGAAATTGAAGATTTGACCACCTGGATTCACCAGGGTGCCATCGATCCGCGCGTCGGGGGCCAGGTGGAAACCGAGATCGACAAAGCGGCCCGCGAGCATTGGGCCTTCCAACCGATCGTCTCCCCGGCTCTCGCCAACGAACAGAACCCGATCGACGAACTCGTCGAGAAACTGCTTCGCGAACGCGGGTTCACCCCCACGGAACCGACCGACATGCCCATCCTGGTTCGACGGACGACGTTCGATCTGTGGGGCCTGCCTCCCACGGCCGAGCAATTGGCCGTCACCCGGGACAATTATGTGTCGCTGGTTCGCAGCCTGCTGGCACAGCCGCAATATGGCGAGCGCTGGGCCCGGCACTGGCTCGACGTAGCGCGATATTCCGACGCGAAAGACGGCGTCCTGATGTATGGCGATGCGCGGGTCCGCCCGTTTGCCTACACCTACCGCGACTACGTGATTCGTGCCTTCAATGACGACAAACCGTTCGACCAGTTCATTCGCGAGCAATTGGCCGCCGATCAATTGGGGCTGGCTCCCGATTCACCCGATCTGGCCGGCATGGGGTTACTGACGCTCGGACGCTTGTTCGACAGCAATCGGCATGACGTGATTGACGACCAGATTGATGTCGTCGGCCGTGGTTTTCTGGGCTTGTCGCTGGGCTGTGCCCGTTGTCACGATCACAAATTTGATCCGGTCCCGACCGCCGACTATTACTCGTTGTATGGCGTGTTCGCCAGCGGGATCGAACCTTATGACCGTCCGCGGATCGGACCGGTCAGCGACGCCGGGCGTGCCTTTGAGGAAGAATTCTCGGCGAAACTCAAAGAGATACTGGACCAACAACAGGCCCATTACGACGAAACCCTGAAGATCGCGCGTGACCGCACTCCCGACTACCTGGTCCAGGTCGCCACAACCGAGCCCGACGTTGCCGAGACCACGATCTTCTTTCTGTCGCTGATTCCCGAACAACTGCGTCCCCAACTCACCAAACGCTGGCGGCAACTGATCGCCCGCCGTGCGTTTCCGGAAGATCCTGTCTTCGGCCCCTGGTATGACCTGATGCGCGAACCGGTCCTCAAACCTGAAGAGTGGCAGGCGCGCGGAGTTGACCAGCGGATCATTGATGGCCTCGTGGCCGCGAAGCCGACTTCCAAACTGGAAATCGCCCGCACGTATGGGAACATTCTGCGCGACGCCTCGCAGGCGGGAGCCTCGGAACAAGATCCGCTCGCCAGCTTACTGCTCTCGCGACAGGGACCGGTCTGGTTCCCGGCCCGCGACGTGGCGTTCTACCTCTCGCGTCAGCCGGGAGATGCCTACCGGGGCCTGTTGGGGCAACTCGATGCGATTGCCGTCAAGCACAAAGACGCGGCCCCGCGTGCCATGATTCTGCAGGACGCCGAAGTTCTGTGTGACCCGGTGATCTTTCAGCGGGGCGACCCCAGCGCCCGCGGTACACCCGTTCCGCGCCGCTTTCTCGCAATCTTGTCGGGGGCCGATCGTCCGAACTTTTCACACGGAGCCGGTCGACTCGACCTGGCCGAGGCCATCGCGTCTCCCAAGAATCCGCTCACCGCGCGGGTGTGGGTCAATCGTGTCTGGCAGCATCACTTTGGCGAACCTCTGGTCGAAAACCCCAGCGATTTTGGACTGCAGTCCAGGCGACCCGTCCAATGGGAACTGCTCAATTTCCTGGCCGACTATTTCATCACGAACGGCTGGCGCACCAAACCATTGCACGAACTGATTTTGACGTCACGGACTTACCAGCGTTCGTCACAGATTCCCGACACCGAAACGGCGAACCGGCAAAAACAGGCTGACCCGGGAAATACGCTACTCTGGCGTGCGCAGCGCCGTCGGCTGGATCTCGAGCAAATGCGAGATTCCCTGCTGGCCATTACTGGCGAACTCGACGGCACGATGTATGGCCGCCCCACGATCATTACCGATGACAATAACCGCCGCCGCACAATTTATGCGTTTGTGGAACGACAGAACATTCCGCCGATGGTGCAGACGTTTGATTTCGCCAATGCCGATACGTCCACGGCACGCCGCCCGCAAACGACGGTCCCGCAACAGGCCCTGTTCGCCCTCAATTCGACCTTCATGTTGGCCCGCGCCGATGCACTTGCCCGCAAGGTGGCTGAAGCCGACCCGTCGGTACGAGTGCGAGAACTTTACCGTGCGGTTCTGGGCCGTGACCCATCCGCCCTGGAAGCCGAGCAGTGTGCTCACTTCCTGATGAACGGCACGCCTGAGCAACTGGCCCAGGTGTTGCTGATGACCAATGAACTGATGTTTGTGGACTGATCTGGGCACACGCCGAGGAACCAACTCATGCACACTTGCCCCCCCTGTCTCTCGCGTCGAGATCTGCTGCGCACCTCTGGCACGGGCCTGGGCTGGCTGGCTTTGGCCACCCTGCTGCAGGCCGAAGACGCCGATCTCTCGCGAGCGGCCAACCCTCTGGCCCCGCGCAGCCCGCAATTTCCAGCTCGCGCGAAACATATCATCCACATTTACCTGAACGGCGGTCCGTCGCAGGTCGATACCTGGGATCCCAAACCCGAACTCACGAAATGGGGGGGCAAAAAACTCCCCATCGGCAACCTGACCACCGAACGGGAAACCGGCGTGGCCTTGGCGTCCCCGTTCCAGTTTGCACAATACGGCCAGAGCGGTCTTTGGGCCAGCGAAATCTTCCAGAAAACGGCCAGCCAGCATGCCGATCGCATTTGCGTCGTCCGGTCGGTCTACGCCAACACGCCGAATCATGAACAAAGCATGCGGTTGATGAACACGGGTGACGAACGGCTGTCGCGTCCCAGTTATGGCTCGTGGCTGACGTACGGCCTGGGGTGCGAGAACCAGAATCTGCCCGGTTTCGTGACCCTCTGCCCCGGTCTCCCCGTGGCCGATTCCTCGAACTGGCGCAGCGCCTTTCTGCCGGGCATTTATCAAGGGACTTACCTCGATACACGTAAGACCAATGTCACCGAGTTGATTGCCAACATCCAGAGCCCACGGACCCCTGCAGACGCGCAGCGTCGCCAGTTGGATCTGCTGGCAAACCTGAACCGGCAGCACCAGGCAGCGCGTCGCGAAGATGCGCAGCTTGAAGCCCGCATCCAGTCATTTGAACTGGCCTACCGGATGCAAATGGAGGCCACCGACGCCCTGGACATTTCCCAGGAATCCAAAGCCACCCAGGACCTGTATCGCGCCGACACCGTCCATGGCCGGCAATTTCTGATCGCCCGCCGCTTGATTGAACGGGGTGTGCGCGTCGTGCAGTGCTATCATGGCGACGTGCAAGCCTGGGATTCGCACAGCAATCTCGCCGAGGAACACCGCAGACTGGGAAATGAATGCGATGGCCCCATCGCCGCACTCATCACCGACCTGGCTCACCGGGGCCTGCTCGATGAAACACTCATCATCTGCGGCGGCGAATTCGGGCGGACCCCAGCGGTCGAGATCCCCATCGGCGGAGGCAATCCCACCGGTCGCGACCATAACCACCATGGCTATTCGGTCTGGTTCGCGGGGGGCGGCATCAAGGCGGGGCAGGCCTACGGCAGCACCGACGAATTTGGCTACCGGGCCGTCGAGAACCGCGTGCATGTTCGCGATCTCCACGCCACGATGCTGCATTTGATGGGCTTCGACCACCAGAAACTGACGTTCCGACACGCCGGTCTCGACTTCAAACTGACCGGCATTGAACAGGCTCGCGTGGTTCACGATCTGCTCGCTTGAGAGCCGACCCGTCGCCTCGACAACACGGCGCCCCAGCGAAGACGCTGCGACGCCGTGTGTTCGATGACACCGCATTAATTGCCCGTACTGGGCTTCTTTTTACGGGTGTATTCAATAGTGAACCCCAGTTTTTCAACGCCGTCGGCGGGGGTTTCATACATCTTGAAGATGACCAGGTCTTTTGTCTTGAATTCCGTTGTCGAGCGGAATTTCTGCGGCTTGCCGTCGGGGCCCGGCCCCGTGCCTGTCATGACCAATTGATTGGCCTTCGTGTCGAAATCGCCTTCCAGAGTCAATGGCGTGGTGATCATCGAATCCACCCAGAGGCCTACATATTTTTTCTTGGTGACGTCGTAGCCGTCGACCCCGTGTCCTTCGAATTTCGTACCGAACAAGTCGGCCTCAAAATCGCTGGCGACCCAAAACCCACCGCAGATTGATTTGTAGGTGACTTTCCCTTTCGACTTCTGGCCCCCCACATCCATCACGGTGTCCCAGTCCCCCACCATCTCATGCAATTTCTGATGTTCGGGGCCAGGTTTCGGGGCCTCCTGCGCCTGCAGGCTGCCAGCCACCAATATGACCAAGGCCAGACTCAAGATTCCGCGGCTCAGCATGGGTACGTCTCCGTTGAAGCTATGGGATTGGGATGC
>JAFEBR010000821.1 GCA_018242565.1 Planctomycetota bacterium
ATTCCGCCGGAGAATTCCCCAGATCAAAGCCCGAAATCCGCAATCCCCCGCGTTCGCCCCCGAGCAGGGCCGTGCCAGCGGGAAGCCCCGCTGCGGTCTTGCGGGCTTCATCGATTTCGCCACAGGGAATCACCCGTTGGGCCCCGGCATGCAGCGCGTAAACGATCGTCGATGTAGCCCGCAGCACATCGATAACGACCGCGACTCCTCCCTGCAGATCTTCCGGTTCGAAAAGACTGGGAAGCAAGTGAACAAAAACGGGACGCGACATGGCGCGATCATAGAGAGGCCAGCATATTGCGGCAACAGTCCTGCCCCTGCCGTGGCCCCCCAGACCGCCCAGGCCCAGGACTTCGGGACAGTGTCGGAAGTTGCCCCACTCAGGCCAGCAATCGTTCGATTGGCTTCCCCTGGCACAACAGCATCGGACGGCCCACCGGTGTTACAATCTCTTTACCGTATTCGACCCCCAGTGTCCGCATGATCGTGGCAAACAAGTGTGAGATTTCGATGGGATCCTCGGGCTCGGCCTTTTTTCCTTCCGGATCCGTCTCACCAATGACCAGTCCTTTCTGAAACCCGCCTCCACCCACGACACACGAAAATCCCGTAGGCCAGTGGTCACGGCCGCCGACCTTGTTGATAGCGGGAGTCCGTCCAAATTCCCCCATCCAGAGCACGACCGTGCTGTCGAGCAGATCGCGATCCTTCAGGTCCTGAATCAACGTGGCAAATGCCGGATCAAAAATCCGGGCCTGGGTCGACTGCCCTTCAAAATTGTTGGCATGGGTATCAAAACCGTTGAGATTGACCTCGATCGACCGCACCCCCACCTCGACCAGTCGCCTGGCGATCAGACACCCGGCCCCGAAGGGCGTATTCCCATACGCCTCACGAATCGCGGCAGGCTCATTTTCGACCTGAAAAGCCTGCAATTGCTCGGACGTCATCATGGTCAGCGCTCGACGCACCGTGTCCTGATGCAACGTCGCGTCGGCCTGAAACGCCCGCCGACGACGAAACGTTCTTTCGACCACATCCAAATCACGCAGGCGTCGCGACTGCCGATCGGTTTCCACCGGCGCTTTCATGTTCTGCAGGTTGCGGTTGGGGTCGAGCACTTTGAAGGCATCGTAATCGTCCCCAAAATACCCGCCCCGTCCGGGCCACTGCGTGTCGAGGATCGAGATGTACTGCGGGATTTCGAGCCGATCGGCAGGTGTTTCATGCGCAACAATGGCCCCCAGCGAGGGGTGAATCAGCGTCGGATCGGGTCGGTAGCCCGTTTTGATCAGATACGTCCCGCGCTCATGGTCTCCCTCTTTCGAAACCATGGACCGTATCAGACACATTTCGTGAATCTGCTCGGCCAGGTGCGGAAGGAGATGGCTGATCTGCACGCCAGGAATTTTGGTATCGATTCCCTGAATCTCTCCGCCAATCGCCGTGCCCGGATGGGGATCAAACGTCTCTAACTGGCTGGGGCCGCCCCCCATCCATAACGCGATCAGCGATTTCGGGCGCTCGGGGCCTCGCGAATCCGCTGCCCGACCTTCCAACCCGGGCAGCAGGAACGACACCCCCAGCGCGGCCGCGCGTTTCAAAACGTCGCGACGCGACAGCGAACCCACGCCACCGCGCAGGTCAGCCACCCTTGGCAAATTCACGGCAAAAGGCGAGGCCATGGTCAATGGTTCCAGGAAAACTCAGTGGAATTGTAGAGTGTCCACACCAGATCTTCGACCGCATCGCGGCGGTCGTTGCGTTGCTTGCCATGCAGTTCCTCCTGCAGGCATTTGAGCTCTTCTGGCGACGGATACCGACAGAGACAGCTGAGGAACGCGGTTTCGATGCACTTCTCGTCGGTTGATGCGAACAAGGCAATACGGCCAACGGCATTCACCGGATTGCTCCGGGTCGGGCCCGTAGCGAGTTCCCCATTCATTAGCAGCAATCGTTGCGGAATTGTTCCACCCCGGTCCTGCAATTCACTCTCGCCAAAATCGCCGTATTCTTTGACGAACTGCCCCCCCTGCAGCAACCGGATCGTCCGGAACAAAAGGTGTGAATTCTGATCCACGGTCTGTACCGACGAACTCTGGAACAGCGCACCAATGACCTGTTCCGGGCGCAGACGGATGAGCGGAAACACCGCCCAGGCCCGCTCAGCGTCCTGAATCGCCATTCGCTCCTGCGTCTCCGATCGATCCGGCGATTCGGGCAGAGCATATTCCGAGCTCTTCTGGAACGGTTCGGAAGCGGCAAGCACCTGAATCAAGCGGCGCAGGTCACATCCGTGCTCCCGAAAATCGGCTCCCAGCAGATCCAGGACATCCTGCGTACCGGCCCGCGGATCAGGGAGATCATCAACCGGTTCGAGGTACGCCCGGCCAAACAACAACCCCCAGACCCGGTTGGCAATCGCCCGTTCAAATCGGCGATTTGACGGATGAACGACCCAGGCCGCCAGTCGCTCCCGCCGCGATCCCTCTTCGGGCAGACATTCGGGCAAAAACGGAACGGCCACGGGGACCACTCGTTTCTCCAGGGTCTTGCGATCTTCGACTTCGTATTCGATCAGTTGTCCATCTTTCTGCACGACATCTTCGATCCCGACCAGTCCCGAAGGCCGCACCTGCCCGTAAAACGATGCGAGTCCTTCAAATTCATGTTGCTTCCAGTGATCGAACGGGTGATCGTGGCACTGGGCACAGTCGATGCGCTGCCCCAGAAACGCCCGCACCGTTTTGCCCGCCAGTTTATTCTCGTCGACATCCCCTTCGTTCACGGCCGCCGTCACGAAATTGGTCGCCGGGTTGCCGGTCCACAATCCCGTCTCAGCGATGCAATGTCGCACCAGTTCGTCATAGGGCGTGTTTTTCTGCAGTTGCTCGCTGAGCCAGTCGACAAACCGGTCACGGCGAAAGACAATGAACTGGCCTCCCTCATTTCCGACCATCGCTCGAGCCAGACGTTCGGCAAAATAGTCGGCAAAACGCCGGTCAGCCAGCAGGCGACGGGTCCAATGCCCCAGGCGGTCCGGGCGGTTGTCGGCACTGAACTGCCGAATTTCCTGCAACGACGGAACCGTCCCATGTAACGCCAGCGACAGCCGACGCAGAATCGTCAGATCATCCGCCGGTCCTGCCGGTGAAATCCCGGCTTTCGCCCAACTGACCGCAAATTCCGCATTGATCCGCCCGACGATCGGTTTCAGATCCTGGAGAGAATGCCCGACTTCCGTCAGCTTTTCGGCCGGCGGCAAGGGATTTCGGGCCGCCCACGCCACGATGGTCGCCACGGACAGAACCACCCCCAGCGGCAGCAGTTTCAACAGAATGCTCTTGATGGCGGTCATGACCGATTTATGTTTCACTCCACGTCATTCGTCGCACGGCCAATTTTCTTAATCGTGCCGACAGATGTACTCGGCAACAACGGCAAGTGTTTCA
>JAFEBR010000822.1 GCA_018242565.1 Planctomycetota bacterium
ACAGTTGCACGAAGCGCGAGATTTTTATCGCTCGGCCCGAAATCCGTCTTAAAATTCGCCGGTGGCTCGCACTCTCGAATTGTCTATGTGCCAGAAACAAAAGGACCGCCGCGGCCGCAACTATCATTTCGCCGATGTCGATGCTATTCGTAGTGCTCGGATGCTACCTGATTGTGCGTGCCCCGGCGTGACCTTACAGAGAGTGGCAGGGCCCTGCACTGAGAAGATTGCTGATCCCATTATTCCGACTGCCTCGCCTCGGAGATTTCCAGATGACGCGTTCTCCTGCTGCCAATCTTGCGACCACACCAGCGTCGGCCACACGTCGCAAATTTCTGACCACCGCCGGCCTGGCAACCGGAGCCGCTGTCTTCAATTTCACAATTGTCCCACGTCACGTGTTGGGTGGCGCAGGTTTCGTGGCCCCCAGTGAACGGATCAATCTGGCCGGCGTTGGAGCCGGCGGCATGGGCGGGGGCGATATCGCCACGCATGCGAAAAACGGCGCCAATATCGTGGCGCTGTGTGATGTCGATACGCAACGGGCGGCCGGTTCGTTTCAGGCCTTTCCCCAGGCCCGACGGTACACCGACTTTCGGGAAATGATCGACAAAGAAGCCCGCCACATCGATGCCGTCTCGGTGGGTACCCCCGATCACACGCATGCAGTCGCCACGATGGCGGCGATTCGGGCGGGCAAACATGTGTACTGTCAGAAACCGTTGACCCACACGCTGCATGAATGCCGAGTCGTCACGGAAGCAGCCCGCAAGGCGGGCGTCGTGACCCAAATGGGCAACCAGGGGCATGCCACCGAAGGCGCACGCCTCACCAATGAGTGGATTCAAGCCGGGATCATCGGCGAGGTGCGAGAAGTTCACGCGTGGTCAGATCGCGCGGGTCGACTCTGGAAACAGGGAATCGGCCGACCGACTGAAACGCCGGCAGTTCCCGACTCACTCAACTGGAACCTGTGGCTGGGCCCCATTGCGGAGCGTCCGTACCATCCGGCCTATTGTCCGGCCGGTTGGCGTGGCTGGCGCGACTTCGGGACTGGAGCAATGGGAGACATGGGGTGCCATATCATTGATCATCCCATCTGGGCCCTCAATCTGGGCATGCCGGACTCGGTCGAGGCCCGCGTCACCCTCGACGGCACAGTTCTCGCGGACAATCAGATGAATCTTGAAACCTATCCGGTCGCTGCAGTCATCTACTATGAATTCCCGGCGCGGGGGAACCGACCTCCCGTCCATTTGACCTGGTACGAAGGAGGCCTGATGCCGCCCACCCCGGCCGAAATGCCCGCAGGTCGTAAGCTCCCGGACAACGGGGTGCTGTACATCGGGTCGAAAGGGAAGATGTACCATGGCTCACATGGGGGCATGCCCGTGTTGCTGCCCGAGGCTCTGCATGAAGCCGCGCGGGCGGTCCCCAAAACCATGCCCCGTTCCATTGGCCATTACGAAGAATGGCTCGCCGCATGTAAGGGAGGCCCCCAACCCGTTTCGAATTTTGATTACGCAGGCCCCCTGACAGAGGTCGCACTGCTGGGAGTGCTGGCGTTGCGTGCCCCGGGCACCCGCATTGAATGGGACAGCGTCAACATGAAGGTGAAAAACGCCCCCGAACTCAATCCGTTTGTCCACACGGAATACCGTCGTGGCTGGACGTTGTGAGAGTTGTCATTCAATTTCAGCCACATCACCCTAGGGAGTGCGTTCAATTTCTCGAACCTTCCCCCGCGAATCCTTGCCGATGATTTCGTAGATTCCATTGCTCTTGCGAATGACCTGATCGAATTCAACCCCCGGCAGTTTGTTCCGGGCAATCACCATCAGGTTTTCCGGCACGTCACTGATCGCCAGTCGTTCGGCAGGAGCGGTTTGACTGCACCCTGCCACAGCCAGTATCAAACCAACAGACAAGAAAAATCGCATTCAGTAATCTCCAATGGTTTCACCACCCGCCCGGGTGGACAAGGCCTGATAAATCGTGCGGTTAATGTTCTTCGACACGAACTGCACGTGACCGTCGGCGAAGACAAACTGTGCCCCACCGAGGTGCTGACTCGAGAAATTATTGCATTCGATGTCGGGCGCATTGGGGGCCCCTTCCTGCGTATGGCCAAGCACCATTCCAGCGGCAATCTGGATCTCGGGTGACGCAGGCGATCCGGGAGGCGGCAACAGTTTTGCTCCCGTGACCGCCCCCACCCAGGTGGCTTCGCAGTACCGGTGTGTCCGTTCGCCAACCAGAAAGGTGTTACTGGCACCATCCCGGATGTCTCGCTCGGCGATATTGCTGTTTCGAAAGAACACCCCCTCGCCATCAATGCCCGGCTCACTCACTCCGAACACGCCGACATATGAAGCCGACGATACGTTGCAGATGGTGCCCGTCGGCTGACCTGCCGCGTTGCGAGTTACCGCCGGCCAGGTCGGTTGGGCCACATCAGAGGGACACAGATACACAGGCAAGGGCTGCACGCGCACGGAATCATTTGTGGGTGCTTCAATCGCCTGACCGAAATCGAACGCACGCTGCAGACCGGCCTGGTCGATTTCCGGCAGAATCATCGCCCCCCAGCCCCATCCCGGACCGGTGTCGTTACCGCTGGCATCAAACCGGGATACGTAACCCGGCGGAAATCGGTTGTGGATGCCGTGGTATTCGTGCAGAGCCAGCCCAAGCTGCTTCAACTGGTTTTTACATTGAGTTCGCCGGGCCGCCTCTCGGGCCTGTTGCACCGCTGGCAGCAGCAGCGAAACCAGGACAGCGATGATGGCGATGACCACCAGCAGTTCGATCAAGGTAAAACCCCGCAACCTTGCGTGATGGCGGGGAACGGCTGCATTTCGTTTCATTCTCAATTCCACCTGCACTTTCATGGAATTTTGCAACAAGGACAGACAGAGGTCGGCCATAGTATAACGCAGATTCCTGACGAGAAAGTGACAGCCAGATGACAGTTTCGTCATCTGATCAATCGAGACCGCCCGCTCCCTGGCGGTCTGCCGTGGCACACGGAAACCGCAGCGTGGCGAGTGTTTCCTGCCCCAGACTGCTCACGATCTCGAGTGCCCCGTGGTGCAGTTCCATGATACATTTGAAGATCGCCAGCCCCAGTCCAACTCCGCCACTTTGGGACGAACGTGACGGATCGGCTCGATAAAATCGCTCATACACGTGAGGCAGATCGATGGCTGCGATGCCACAACCGGTCTCCACGACTTCCAGGACGGCCTGCCCCTGATCCTGTTTCACTCGCACCGTTATCCGGCCGCCCGTCGCCGTGTGCCTCAACGCATCTGTCATCAAATTGCCTACC
>JAFEBR010000823.1 GCA_018242565.1 Planctomycetota bacterium
AACTGGCCTGACCCCCACTGCGGCGGCCGAATGTGGTTATCAGCGGCATCCCGCGGGGAATGCCGTCCCGAGGGCGGTCTGTACGTTCACCTCCAGACCGGCAGCCGGAAGCCCATGCCCCAGTGCCTGGCATTGCGATCGGACCGGTCTGGCGGGTGGCCAGCCGGGCCGCTGGTGCGGGCAAAGTTGGGCCCGAGGACGCCAAACAGGCCAATCTTCCCCAATTTCACGCAAACTGGGGATCGACGGGCCTGGTTGGCCAAAATCGGGCCCACGCGGGCCCTTGTACTTTCCAGCACAACTCTGGACATTCACGTATGCAGGTTGTAAATGAATAGCTTCCGAATTTTGTCTTAGTCTGTTGAAACGCCTGGTTTCACGAAGCGAGGAGACTGATGTCCAATCCTGACAATGGCCCGATGATCGAAGCCAAAGGGCTGTGCAAATATTACGGCCCGTTCGCCGCCATCGATCGGGTGTCCTTCAAGATTCCCCGCGGTCAAGTCGTCGCCTTCCTGGGCCCCAACGGTGCCGGGAAATCGACCACCATGAAGATTCTGACGGGATTCATGGCGGCCACCTCGGGCACCGCCACGATCGGCGGCTACGATGTTTACGAACAGCGGATTGAAGCCGCCCAGTTGATCGGGTACCTCCCCGAAAATGGGCCGCTGTACGTCGAAATGACCCCGGGCTCGCTGTTGCGGTACATGGGAGCGGCCCGCGGACTCAGCGGCGGCGATCTGTCGGCCCGGCTCGATTTTGTTGCTGAGAAATGTTCGCTGAAAAGCGTCTGGGGCAAAGCGATCAGCAAGCTGTCGCGAGGTTTTCGCCAGCGCGTGGGCATGGCTCAGGCTCTGCTGCACGATCCCGAAGTGTTGATTCTCGACGAACCCACGTCGGGGCTCGATCCCAATCAGGTCCATGAAGTCCGCGAACTGATCCGCAGCCTGGGCCAGAAGAAGACCATCATGCTCTCGACGCACATTCTGCAGGAAGTTCGTGCCGTCGCCAGCCGGGCCATTCTGGTCAACAACGGCAAAGTGGTCTTCGACGACAGCGTTGAGAAAATGGAAGGACAGGAACACGACATGGATGCGGCATTCCGCAAGCTCACGCGTCACGCCAAGGTGGCCGGCTGACCGGTTCGCCGGGCGACATTCCCGGAGGGTCATTTCCACGCCGTCGGACCTGGTACGCAGGGTCGGGCACTTGAGAGGGTGGCCCCGAGCCAGTTTTGCAGACAACGTCATTTACCGAGGATCATTCGACAATGTTACGATTACATGTCATCGAAGCGGTATTCAAACGCAACTTCATGAGTTATTTCTCGGGAGTCGTGGGATACCTGTTTATCGTCGCGTTTGTCTTTGTCGGGTCATTTCTGGCCTTCCAGCCGCAGTTTTTCGCCAACAACCTGGCGAATCTCGACCAACTCAATCACTGGTTCGCCTGGCTGCTGCTGTTCATCGTGCCCGCCATCACCATGTCCACGTGGTCCGACGAACGCAAGCAGGGAACCGACGAACTGTTGTTCACGCTGCCCGCATCGGACTTTGAGATCCTGCTGGGCAAATACCTGGCCGTGCTGGGCGTGTATACCGTGGCCCTGATTTTCTCGCTGTCACATGTATTCATCCTCATCTGGCTGGGATCGCCCGACAAAGGACTTTTGTTTGCCACTTACTTCGGCTATTGGGTCGCCGGCAGCGCCCTGCTGACAGCCGGCATGCTGGCCTCGGCCCTCACCTCGAGCCCCGCCGTGGCGTTCGTACTGGGTGCCATTTTCTGTGCGATTCCGGTCTTCATCGACAAGATTCCATTTGCTCCGCGACTGCTCCAGAGCCTGTCGGTGGCCGAGCAGTTCCGCGATTTCGGCCTGGGGATGATTCCCGCAGCCGGGCTGCTGTATTTCGGGTCACTGGCCGCATTCTTTCTGTACCTGAACCACGTGCTGATCAGTCGTCGGCACTGGTCGGGAGGCCCCCACCAGAGCCCGATGTGGGTGCACTACCTGGTGCGTGCCGCGGCGCTGTGCGTGATTCTGATCGGCGTTAACTCAATTGCGACGGCCCGCAACCCTCGGCTCGATCTGACCCGCGGACACATTTACAGCCTGACCCCCACCACGAAGAAAGTGCTGTCGTCCGTCAAGGCGGATCGCCCCGTCCTCATTCAGGCGTTCATCAGTCCTGAAGTTCCGCATGAACTCGTCCCCACGCGGACGACGCTCATCGGCCTGCTGCGGCAGTTCCAGAACAAGGGGGGCAGCGGCCTGCAGGTCCGCATCGCGAACACCGAGAAGTACACCGATGTCGCCGAAGAAGCCAAGCGCTACGGCATCGAATCAGTCGAAGTGCAGAGCGAACCAGGCGGCCGCATTGTCCGCGACGACATTTTCATGGGGGTCGTGATCACCAGCGTCGATCAACAGGTCGTCATCCCGTTTTTCGACAAGGGGACCCCGGTCGAATATGAACTGACCGGTGCGATCCGCACCGTTTCCCAGGCGACCCGCAAAACGGTCGGCATTCTGCGAACCGACGCCCAGGTGGCGGGCGGCTTCGATATGCAGTCGTTCCGGTCGCTGCCCGAGTGGCGTATCGCTCAAGAACTCAAGAAACAGTACGACGTCAAAACGGTCGGCCCCGAAGAACTGGCGACCACGACGCTCGACGTGCTGATCGCCGTCATGCCCTCGTCGCTGACCGACCCCGAAATGCAGAATCTCGTGGACTATGTCAGCAAGGGGAACGCGACACTGATTTTCGACGACCCGTTCCCGGCGTTCATGTCGGGCGTGGCCCCGCATAACCCCAAACCGCGGGCCGGTGGCGGCATGATGGGGATGATGGGTGGCCAGCAGCAATCGCCTCCGAAATCGGATGACGGCAAAGCCACCAAACTGCTGAAGGCTCTCGAAATCGGCTGGGACCACGAAGAGACAGTCTGGGATCGCTACGATTCCGACCCCAAATTCCGCGAGTTCCTGTTGAGCGTCGGCCTGTATGACGTGGTCTACATCGACCCCGCCAGCGAAGCCCGGTTCGCGTTCAACCCCGAAAGCCCGATCACGAAAGACCTGCACAAGGTCATGCTGTTCTACCCCGGTTCGCTGCGACCGCAGGAGAAGAGGAAGCTGACATTTGAACCGCTGATGCGTTCTGGCCCGCACTCACTGACGTACGGCTGGAATGATTACATTACGTCGGCTGGCGGCATGGCGGCCATGTTCGGCGGCGGCGGGATGATGCCGGTCATGCCCCCCGCGAAGAGTGCCCGTGACGAAGAAGTCTCGCCGGTGATTGCGGCCCGCATCACCGGTTCAGCCGGCGAAAGCGGCAAGTCGATCAACGCCATCTTCGTCGCGGACATGGATATGATCACCAACGCGTTCTTCTTCATCCGCGACAAAGAATGGCAAAGCCTGAAGGTCGATAACATCGCCTTCGTGCTGAATGCCGTGGATGTCCTCGCCAATGACGACGAGTTGCTGGCCTTGCGTTCGCGTCAGCCACAACTGGCCACACTCGAACGGATTGAGAAGAGCAAGCAGGTTTTCAAGAAGCAGGAGGCCGAGCAGTCGGTCGATGCCGAAAAAGAAGCCAAATCGGCGCTCGAAGGTGTGCAGAAGGACCTCGACGAAGAAGCCGAAGCCATTCGGAATGACTCGTCGCTCGATCCCGACACGCAGCGTATCAAGCTGATGATGGCCCAGCAGAACAAACAGCGCGAACTCGACGTGAAAAAGGCCAACATCGAGGACAATAAGAAACGGAAAATCAAGAAAGCGAACGACGAGACCCAGAAAAAGGTCCGCGAGATTGAAGGCAGTGCCTGGCTGCTGGCGACGTTTCTGCCCCCCATTCCCGCCTTGATCCTGGGGATCATCATGTTCGCCTTCCGCATTCAGGGCGAACGGGAAGGGATCAACCCCGACCGTCTCGTCTCCCGAAAATCCGCCTGATACAATTTCACACAGCTTTTCGAGGTGTTTCCAACCATGAATAAAGAATTGACCCGCACCGTGGCCTACATCGGCATCGCCGCTGTGTCCATCGGACTGGCTTTCTTGCTGAGCCCGCCCCGCGAAATCACTCCGCAGCAGTTGACTGAACTGAAAGTCGGCAGTGAGTTCTTTCCGGAATTCACCAAACCGGCTGACGCCACCTCGGTGACCGTGGTCAGCTACGATTCCGACAGCGCCACGTCACGCCGTTTCTCGGTCAGTTTCGAGAATGGCAAGTGGACGATTCCGTCGCACTTCAACTACCCGGCTGACGGCCAGGACCGCCTGGCCAAAACGGCCACTTCGGTGAAAGGCATTAAGCGCGAAGAACTCGCCAGTGCCTCGAAGCAGCATCACGAAACGTTCGGGGTCATCGACCCCCTCGACAAAGACCGCTCGGAACTCAAAGGTCGCGGCCAACGCCTGATCCTGGGCAAGGGGGCCGACACGCTGGTTGACCTGATCATCGGCAACCCGGTCAAGAATCGCCAGGGGTTCTACTATGTCCGTCGGTCCAACGAAGACGCCACGTTTGTCGCGAAGCTCGACATCAATCTCTC
>JAFEBR010000824.1 GCA_018242565.1 Planctomycetota bacterium
AATATGCCCACAACGACGAATTACATCTGGGACGAGGAAAACTACCTCGCCGAATCTGACGGCACGAATACGATTAACGTCGTGTACACGAACGAGCCGCAGAAGTACGGCAATCTTGTGAGCACCCGTAATTCGGAAACCTCCAGTTACCACCATTTCGACGCACTCGGTTCGACCCGGCAATTGACGAATGCCGTCGGCCACGTCACGGACTCGATGAGCTACGACGCGTTGGGCAAAGTGGCCAATCGCACTGGCATATCAGCCGTATTGTTATTGTGGATCGGGGAACGGGGGTACTACTTTGATACTGAAATCGAGTTGCTATCGGTAAGACTGCGGAAATACGACCCAAAAACCGGTCGCTGGAGGTCGACTGACAAAATCGAATTTGCCGAGATCCCGAATCCTTACGCCTATTCCCAGAACACGCCTCTCGGACGCATTGACCCTTCGGGCGAGTTAAGCCAAGTAACGTCATTTATTCCAATCCTCGGGGGATTTATTCCAGCCATTTTAATCCTACCATGCGGTGCCTACTCATGGACAACTCAGTGGGTGCTTGGAGATCCAGAGAAAAAACAGGGCAACGGTTTCATAATTCAACGAGTTCAGTTTCCAACTACCCCGAGGCCGTGCAATCCAAAAGACAATCCGCAACCGATATGGAATAATCCTGGCCAAAAATGTACACAGGGAGGTTACGGGTATTTTGAGATCTGGCGAGTGCAACCCGATCGACAAGGTGTTCCGACAATCTACACAGCTAGTGTCTTCAATGACAATCCATCGGACTCGTTTTCAACTGACACCTTCGCGCTAGCGGGCTATACTACGCCTACTCTCGGAAGTGTCGTCGCAATCGGCACAGCATTTTTTATTTCTGATATTAACATTCGACGTCAGGGCCGTGAAACGAGGGCTAGGCTTGAATCACTTTTCAAAGGCCCACCGAATAATGTCGGCTCCGCCGGCACTCTTTTTTCAGTCTGCTTCACTCCTCAAATAAATGCCTTTGTGTTGAGCTTGCAAAGGGCAGCAACGGGTAAGACGACCAAAAAGCAGGCTACTCGCAAGTGGAATTGCTGTTGCGTCAACGGCAAATCAGGGGAAAACACGCTTACCATCGACATTGATGGTAATTCGGCAAATCTAACCGGCCTCAAAAACAAGTGCCCCCCTCCTTCGGGGGTTTGAATCCGTCGCCGGTCGCGTCGTCACGAGATGGTCGAAATGCTTTCGATCTAAGAGACGCGAGCCAAATGAAACGCAACCAACAAGCGGATATAGACTACCTTTACATTCCGAGCTCAGATTATTCACATCCAACAGGAATCGAACCGGTGTGTTCAGCTCGACGAGTTTCCGTGCTTAGCCGCCGTTACATAATCGCGACACTGCTCATTGCGATTGCTGCGGTGACCATTTCCACGCTCATGCTGGAAATCCGACACCGCCGCGAGAAGCGCTTAGCTGAGCTACTTCAGAGACACGGCGGCATTGTGTTTGTAACAAACCGGCTCCCGCGCTCGCTGGACTCTTGGCTCGGTCCGTCTTGTCCGAAGTGGCTTTTTCATGCAGAATGCGTCTCGGCAAACGACCGTTCGTTTTCAGACGATGATATGGCGATAGTATCACAAATGACAACCGTCAGACAACTAGATCTTGAGAGAACGAGCGTGACCGACTCTGGATTGCTCGGAATTGCTGGCTTGCCACTGCTGGAGGACCTTATTTTCTCTGAAACACCGATAGATGGAAGCGGTCTCCGCGCGATTCCCAAGACGTCGCATATTGCCCTGATTATACTTTCCGAGACGCGTGTCAATGACGCTGGGGTCGCCCATATTTTAGCGTGCAATAAGTTGCGAGCTCTGTATCTCAACGATACGCTCGTGACGGACGATTGTTTGCGATACATTTGCCGGATGTCAAATCTTGAAGAGTTGAGTCTGGCTGGAACCGCTGTGAAAGGCACTGGATTTCGGGACTGCAAAGATTTGAAGCACCTACGATATCTCTCACTCGACCGAACCAAAATTACCGACGTAGAGCTCCAATACTTAGTCGGCCTCGCGGGACTCACGGGGCTGTCCCTAGAAGATACTGCGGTCACCGATGAGGCTATCGACTTGTTTCGAACGGAACGGCCTGATGTCGACGTTGGTCGCTGAGTGCGCGAAGCACTGAATGATTCATCTTTCGGTGTGCCAAAAATCTCCGATTGCGATGCGACAATTGGAATGGTACATTGCGCTATAGCTCGAATTGTGGAGTGCACTGACCGTGCTGATATCGATAAACGGACTCCCTTACTCCAGCAACCGACCTTCGGTAGACTTGTCCGACGCCAGCAGGTGGACATGACTGCTTGACAACGCTAACCAAGTCATCGGCGAGAATCGGACTGGCAGGACGCCGTACCGCAACACATTCACATTCGATTCACGGGGAAATCGCATTGTCAACAACCAGGGTGGAATCTGGATGACGACCACTTACGAAGTTGCCAACCAGATTGTCCGTAGCCTTGCCGTCGGCGGACGTACGACGCACGTGCTCGACTCCAACGGCAACCAGCAGATCGTCAAGAACCCTGATGGTAAACGGGTCACGACCACATGGAATTTCGAGATCCAGCCAACACAATACAACCAGCCTGGGAATTTAACTTATCCACTCGTCACGATTTCCTACACACTGACAATCAAAGCACCGAAAAGAAAGCCTGCCCATGCCCACCACGACGAATTACATCTGGGACGAAGAGAACTACCTCGCCGAATCCGACGGCACGAATGCGATCAACGTCGTGTACACGAATGAACCACAGTATTATGGAAAGGTTGTCAGTAGCCGAATTGCGGGGGCGTCGAGTTATCTACACTTTGACGCCATCGGATCAACGCGGCAATCATCAAATTCTGGCCAGACTATTGAGGATCGGATGATCTATGATTCCTGGGGAGTTATGGTTTCCAGACATGGAACACGGCCGCTTACGATGTTGTGGTGTGGTGACAAAGGGTATTATTGGGATACCGAGATCTCGGAGTTCTACGTTCGTCATCGTCTGTACAATCCTGTATCGTCGCGATGGCAATCAGTGGACACGATTC
>JAFEBR010000825.1 GCA_018242565.1 Planctomycetota bacterium
GGCACCGCGAGCCAGCGTACGTACTGGCGGCGATTCCTCTCTGAACTTTGTCAATCAAACCAACGGTCCCGTAGAGATCTTCTGGCTCGATGAGTCGGGACGCCGTCGGACATATGGAAAGCTCGCGCCGGGCGAGCAGAAAGATCAACACACTTATGCAGGCCACGTTTGGGAGATTGTAACCCCCGAAGGCCAACTGCTGGCAGTGTTTCAGGCTGGCGAAACCCCGTCAACAGCCGAGATTTCGGGTCAGGTTCAGCCGAATGCCCGACGGGGTCGAGGCCGACGATTTGACCGCAATTCTCGGCCTCGAAACGATTCTCCGGATAACCGGTGGACGGCAATCATCGATCAGCACAATCTCGCGATTCGTCCGACGGACGGTGCCGGTGAAACCGTGGTGCTCAGTCAGGATGGTGATGAACACCATAGTTACCAGTTTCGCGCCTGGTCGCCTGACTCAACCAAACTGGTTGCGTTCCGTATTGAGCCTGTCGAGGAACAAAAAGTCTACTTGATCGAATCGTCGCCGCGAGGCGGGGGGCGTGCAAAACTTCACGAACGCCTCTACCCCTTGCCTGGCGATCCGTTCCCGAAGTTCGAATTGAACATTTTTGATGTTGCGACTCGCGAGCAGATTCGACCGGACGTCGAAAAAGTCGATTTCGGAGAGCCTGTCATCCGCTGGAACGCGACCGGCGAAGCGTTCACGTACGAGAAGTATGACCGTGGACATCAGCGGTTCCGGTTGATTGAAGTGCAGGTGGCAACAGGCAAGACCAGAGACGTGATTGACGAGAAAGCAGAGACCTTTATCTGGTCGGCACACACGGAGGATGTCGGTGTCCGCCGAATCACCTGGCTCGAGAATTCTCCTGCCCTCATTTACTGCTCAGAGCGTGACGGTTGGCGGTCGCTGTATCTGGTCGATGTCGCCCAGGGGCAGATTCAGCATCGAATTACACCGCCAGGCTGGGTCGTACGCGGCGTGGATCGAATTGACGAAACTCAGCGTCAACTCTGGTTTCGCGCCAGCGGAATGCACGCCGATCAGGACCCCTATTTCATCCACTTTTTTCGGGTGAATTTCGATGGATCGGGCCTGGTGGCACTCACGGCAGGTAACGGAAACCATAGTGTTCAGTACTCTCCGCAACAGGAGTTTCTGATCGACTCCTGGTCGCGCGTCGATCTGCCACCCGCACATGCCTTACGGCGAGTTTCGGATGGCTCGCTGGTTTGTGATCTGGAACAGGCAGATATCAGCGAACTCTCGGCAACTGGGTGGCAGGCTCCCGAAGTTTTTGTTGCCAAGGGCCGTGACGGAGCAACCGACATCTGGGGGATAATCTGTCGCCCGCTGAACTTCGACCCCAGCGCCAAATATCCAATCATCGAGTCGATCTATGCCGGCCCGCAGGGATCATTCGTCCCCAAAACCTTCGGCCCCCAACGGCGATTTTCGTCCTTGACCGACCTGGGTTTCATCGTCGTTCAAATCGATGGCATGGGGACAGCCAATCGCTCGAAAGCCTTCCACGACGTTTGCTGGAAGAATCTGAAAGATGCCGGCCTGCCGGACCGGATCCTCTGGCACCAGGCGGCCGCGAAAAAGTATCCGCAATACGACCTCTCACGAGTCGGCATCTACGGAGTTTCGGCTGGTGGCCAGAATGCGGTCGCAGCCGTTTTGTTCCACTCAGACTTCTACAAGGCGGCTGTGGCCGGATGTGGATGTCACGACAATCGACTCGACAAGGCATCCTGGAACGAACAGTGGATGGGGTATCCTGTAGGTCCGCAATACTCGGAATGTTCCAACATCGATAACGCTCATCGGCTGAAAGGCCCGCTGTTGCTGGTTGTGGGCGAGATGGACGACAATGTTCCTCCGGAGTCAACGTACCGGCTGGCCGATGCCCTGATCCGCGCCGATAAAGACTTCGAATTAGTGGTCGTCCCCGGTGCCGGCCATGGACTGGGGGGTGCTTACGGGACCGCGAAAATGCACAGATTTTTCACGCGTCACCTGCAGCCTCATACCTCAGGCACAATTGGCTCTGATTGACCGACTCATCCGCGCGGGGTAACAAAACACCAGCGCGGACCGCTACGAAGGTTTCTTTTTCGCGGCGTTCATCACGACAGCCACGGTATAAAGTCCCTGCATATTGCCCTCCGTGTCGACATATCCCCAGTCATTCAAATCGGCGATCGGTGTCGAAACTTTCGACCCCAGTTTCAGCGCTCCCAGGTTAGCCGGTTCATTTCCGAGTTTGCCATAGATCCGCTCTCCCTCCACCGCCGTCACGTCCAGCCAGATGAATTCGGTATTCCCGTCGCGGGTGATGGGCGCTTTCACCGAGAAATTCTGCCCCGCCCGCGCTTCAAACGCTGACAGAAACTGGGGCCACGAGTCGCGGGCCTTCTGCACGGCCGCAATCATATCGGGATCGTCGTCAGAGACCTGAATCACGGGCAACGACCGGGTTTCTTCGAGCGCTTCGAGGGGATTGTCGGCTCGCAAAGCGGCTTCAGTTTCGGCATTCACGGGATACGCGCGCGACTCATCGGGCAGAAAAATTGCCAGACAGTTTTCGTCGAGCAACTCGGCAAACAGCCGCCCCAACCGACGATACCAGTCGGCGATCTCTTCCGCGGACGTCCTCCCGTCTACCCCCAGGGTATCACATGAC
>JAFEBR010000826.1 GCA_018242565.1 Planctomycetota bacterium
AAAAAATGCCATTCGCGAAGAGCATCCAAAAGAGAAGCCCCCCCAGATTTGCCTGCATGTCCGCCGTGGATGCCGCAAGTCCATGTCTGCCACCCCATTTCTTCTCATAATCAGCGAGTTTGGCCGGAAATGCGCGCGAGCCATTCACTGCCGTTGTCAAAAAGGTGAACTTCTCGTAAATAAGCCAATTTTCGATGTGCGCGGTGTTTGGGCGAGATTTCCATAGGCCTTCGGTCCATTGAAGGAAAGAGATCGCAAATTGCGTGTCTTCTAATCGGACAGTGAATCCCAGTCACCGTCCAGGGACTTGCTGCGATCTGGAGTCCGCCCGAATGCCCCGAAAGACCCAAACTTGGCTTCGGGCCTTGAAGTTTTGGCCCGCGCCTTCCGTCCATGTGACTCCGGCAAGCAGGTCCAATGTGCCGTCGTCGTCCCAATCCACGACATCGAGGTCGGTAAACCTGGCCCCATCGGGCGGGGAGACGAGCAGCGTCGGGTCAGCGCTCAGTCGCGTGCCTTCCTTGTCACTTATACCGCGGAACAAGCAGGCCGAGTCCGCCCTTTTATCGTGCATTCTGATTGTGACAACGAGATCCGGTATCCCGTCGCCGTCCCAGTCCGCCACGTTTGGCTTACATAAAATCGAATTCGTGTGCTCACCATCGCCGATCTGAGCCGACATCTCGATCTCACCCTGATCAGCCAAAGGGCCAAACGACAGGAATACGCCGCGACCCTCGTTGAAAGATACGATCAGATCCAGCCGTTTGTCCAAGTTCCAGTCGGCAAAGTAAACCCTGGTGCGCGGGCAAAAGAACGGCGGCTGGATTTTCGAGTAGCGTGTGCCGAGCGTTTCGCGCGCCCCGAATGTGCCGTCGGCGCCGCGGCGGAACAGAAAGAACTGGCCATTGAAGTTGCAGCAATCGTCCGAGCCGGCGATTAGGTCGAGCCGACCGTCGCCGTCGTAGTCCACCAACTGTGGACGAAAGTTCGCTCCGCTTCACCCGAGCGGTATCCTGCCATCGGGAGTGATCTCGTCGAACCAGACCGGCGCGGCAAACTTGGATTGCTTGTCCGTCCCAATGTTGCGGAGCACACGCAACCGGCCTCGATTCTGTCCGATCAATAAATCTTTTCGGCCATGTCCATAAAAGTCGCCAAGCGCTGGGGCCGCGAGCTGATCGGGAAGCTCCAGCACCTGGCCATCAACGCGGACCGGGACCGGCGCCTCGAAGCGATCGAGAACAGGCTCGGATTGCCCGAACGCCGCACGTCCAACCAGCATCGCCGTAAAAAACAACTGTGTCGGTCGCAGGATCATCATCCGGCCTCGCTATGAGCAGGCTGTAACCGTCCGTCACCCGGCTTGCAGTGTGTCAGGTTGTATAGGACTCACTTGCACGCCGGTCATTCTATCAAATCCTGGGCGTCCGCCAATTCCGAGTCGTCCAGGTGCATGTAGCGCTGGGTCGTCGAGATATTCGAGTGCCCCAGCAGCCGCCGGGCGTATTCGATCCCCCTTTCCCGGCAGATCTTCGTGCCGCACTCGTGGCGGGCCAGATACAGAACCAGATTTTTCGGCAAACCGGCCAAGTCCCGCAGCCTGGAATATGTCCGACTGAGGTTCTCGACGCGCCCCGCCCGGCCTGATGGCGACCGAAAGACCGGGCCTTCCGTTCGG
>JAFEBR010000827.1 GCA_018242565.1 Planctomycetota bacterium
ATGGCGATTCCCATGTGGAACATTTCCCCCCCGCCCCCCCCCACGCGGCCGCCCCGTAACGACAATCCGACAGCCAACCCGCACCTGAACCTGATCAGCAAGTCACGAGAGCGCATTTCTCTGGTCAGGGTTCAGGTTCAAGATCAGATTTTCCGGTTCCGGGGGCCGTTGATCATCCCTGTCTACCGGGACTCAGCACTTGAAGTGACACGGATCCACAACTCATTGTGTGTGCCACTGAAAAATGGGTGGAATCCTGGGGGCCCACGGATGGCTCACGTGAACGCGGGAAAATCAGATGGATTGTCCGGGCGGTGCGCCGGTGAGCGCCTTCCCCAATTCATGATCGACACCGAGAAATTCAGCAGCCTGCCGATGCCTGCGAGTGACCCACCCTGCAGATCCTCATCCACGAAGCCCGGCAGCCCCTCGATTCGCTGCTTTACCATTGAGACCTGCGGGTCCAGCCGGCATATCTCGGCCAGGCGACTGGTCACACCCGTGGACATTCGATTTCACGGCAATGATCCGCAGACCCGCGAGAGAATCGACCGGTACGGCTCTGATTACTCTGTTCACTCCGAGCCACGCTGAACCGGCTTGAGTCGTTCCGATAACACCGGCTTGAGCCGCTGTGCATACAGGTCGTAACCCGCGGGAGACAGGTGAATTTTGTCGGGCAAAAACAGCTCACCTTTGAGTGTGCCGTCGGCGTTGGTGAAATCGGCCGTCAGATCCAGCACGGTCACTTGTGGCTGTTCGTCAAGGTTCAAGTCATCGAGTGCGGCATTTGTCTTTCGGATGTCGTCATAGAATCGAACTCCCGGTGCGTGCGCCGGCAGAATCTTGATGACCACAAGCGGCACTTCGGGAAACTTGTCCCTCAGGTTGGCGACACACATCGCGATTCCCTTGGCCGCAGCTTCCACGCCAGTTTCCGGGGTGAAAAACATGTTGTTGTTGCCAATCATTAACACGACGGCCTTGGGGCGCAGTCCGGCGACGCCGCCGTGATCAAGACGCCACAGGACATTCTGCGTCTTGTCACCACCAATTCCGATGTTGACTGCACTCAGTAGACCGAGATGTTTCTGCCAGGCGTCGCTGAGCGGTCGCTGATCGAGCGGGCTGCCCCACTGCTGCGTGATACTGTCGCCGACAAGCAGCACATCGACCGGCCCCTGGCGCTCTGCGACATGTTTCACCAGCTTGGTATGAATGTCGAGCCACGCGGTCCCTCCAAAGTGCCCTGCCGAGGGAACCACCGGCCACATTTCCGGAAGATGTTTGTTCGCCTCATGGCCAGGTCGCCGTTCGTACTCGGGCTTGAGCACATAAACCCGTTCTGCATCGCTGAGCGGCCAGCCGGCCTTCTGTGGCTCGACGGTTTGATACGGGTAATCGATCGCCCAGGAAACCATCGGCAGCGCCAGCATGGCCAGCAGCGCACCATAAAGCACTCGGATTACATGCGGCATCACAACCTCTCGTCGTTTGAGGATTTCCACACATCGAATTCCGCACAGAGATTGTAATGCCCACCGATTTTCCTGTGAAACTTGAGACCGCCGTCGAACCGCTGTCAATCGGAGACGTGCCCCGCTTTCGAATCGTCCAACTCATTCGACTGATTGGGCCGTGGACGATCGCGCGCGGTCCGGCGACCACGAAGAACCGCCGAAAACAACTCTCCACAAGATCAACCCCAACCCGGCGTTCGAATTGCAACCTGTGCCGAATCGCGGGGCGGCACAGTCCGGCCTCCAGTGCCGAACAGCGGGGATCCGACAGGAAACCTGCGTCCGGGCCCGAAAGAACCTCAAGAGACTCGCGCCGAACCGCCGTGTCAGCGCTCCGGCCCATTTTGCCGCGCACCAGGTGTCTGTCGCTTGCAGGCCCAGCATTCGCCCCGTTCGACACCCATTTCTTATCCGCGAGATCCGTGAAATCCGCGGTTCCCTCTCGTCTGATAACCAGCCGATCTGACTACGGGTCACCGTGGTTCCGTGAATCCCACCGGCAACCTGAATCTCAGGGCCGACGACCTGGCCATTGGCACCGACCGCCCGGCACTGACCCGTTGGCAACGTATCCCACGACCAT
>JAFEBR010000828.1 GCA_018242565.1 Planctomycetota bacterium
CTCGGTGTTGGTCACATGCGGCCACAGGGCGTGCGGCGGATTGCGCAGTTCCCAGGTAAAATCGAAGACCAGCACGTCTTCGGGATTTCCGGGTGGCAATAAAGGATGTGCCACAATGCTGGTCGGCAGGCCACTGAGCAGGCACTGCAGGTCGTGGAGTAACTCGGCTGCCGTCTGATAGCGCGCGTCGGGTGGTTTCTGCAGGCACTTGGCGACGATTTCTTCAATCGCGTCGGAAAGGCTGGGGAGCACCGTCCGCAGTCGCGGGGCCGGTTCATTCAGGTGCTTGGTGATCAGGGCCGCGACATTGTTGGATTCAAACGGCGGACGACCGGTCAGGATCCGGAACAGTGTGGCGCCTAACGAGTAGATGTCGGCCCGGTGATCGACATCGGCCACGCCGGAACATTGTTCAGGAGCGAAATACAACGGAGTGCCCAGGACGACGCCGGCGCTGGTCAGGTGCATCGACTCAGATTCGTCGATGTGCCGGGCGAGGCCGAAGTCGGTCAGCTTCACCCGCGGAACGGCACCGGGAATGGTCGAGGGGCGGGGAGTGGCGGCTGGCGTGCCGTTATGAAACACCAGAATGTTTTCCGGTTTGAGATCGCGATGCACGATCCCCCGTTCATGGGCTTCCCGCAGGGCACGGGTGACATCGGCGACGATGGCCACTGCTTCACGCTCGTCGATGCGGCCTTTCTGCTTCAGGTATTGGAGCAGATTGCAGCCATCGACGAATTCCAGCACGAAATAGTGCAGATCGCCATCGACATTCACATCCAGCATGTTGGCGATGTACGGACTTTTGAGTTCCGTGAGGACGCGGGCTTCGCGCAGAAACCGCATGCGGATGTTCTCGCTGCGGGCCAGGTCGGCTCGCAGCACTTTGATGGCCACATGCTGTTTGTCGACCGGGTCCTCGGCGCGCCAGACGGCTCCCATGCCCCCTTCGCCCAGCTTTGAGACGAGGCGAAATCGTCCGAGAGTCTGCCGGGTAAACAGCGGATCGGTGGGGATCGACGTGTCGGCGACTTCAGATTGTCGGGATGTGTTGACGGTCGTACCGATCGCAAACGTATCGGCTCCACAATTGACCGGGTCATGCACCGACGTGATCTCACTTGGGGGCAGCGTTTCGCCAATGATGGTCTGACCCCAGCGGGCGGTGTCGGAGTCACTGTCTCGCATCCACGC
>JAFEBR010000082.1 GCA_018242565.1 Planctomycetota bacterium
ACTGATTCAATCGCTAGAACAAACCGCCCTCAGCATCGACGCTGCCGAGTCCCGCCCGAATTGTCTCTGCGCTCGGCGCACCATTGGATAACCGAGCCAGATCAAGACGTGGTTCGGTCGGGAAAAAGCCAGGATGTCGTACCATACG
Organism: Planctomycetota bacterium; assembly: GCA_018242565.1. Classification (GTDB taxonomy): domain Bacteria; phylum Planctomycetota; class Planctomycetia; order Planctomycetales; family Planctomycetaceae; genus JACQFH01. Next base: position 149 of record JAFEBR010000082.1, read on the forward strand.
CTGTCGTCGGCACGGTTCCATTCAATCAAGAATCGTTCTTCACCGCTCTCGACATGGCCGGGCAAGGTTCCATAAGCGAAACCGAACTTGCTGATCGGCCCTGATTCGTCCACGACATACACGATTCGGGCCGAGTTCAACCACCACATGCCGATGGCCCAGCCCATCACCGCCACAACCTCGCCGGACTTGATTGGGGTGTCCGTTGACCACGCTTCCACCCAGCCCAATCGAAACTGCTCCCATCGCTGCAAGGCAGCTTTCGCCGAATGGAACACGGCCTCGCCTTCGCCCAGCTTGATCCGGGTGCGGTCCACGACATAACCAGGGGGAGGCGTCGTTGCGGTTGCTCCCACAGCCGAATAGCTGAAGTCCAGCACCGCCTGTTCCGTCAAGAAGCGGCGCATGGATTCGGCAGATGGCTTTCGCAACGACAACATCCAATTCCTCGATCTCGTCCTCAGCGAACCCTGTTTTGCGATTCGACAAGCGTTAAAATGTCCCTGTTGAATAGTATCCGTAAAGCAACCTGCTTCCCAACCGGGAGTTCAAGCGAAGACGATGCCGCCATCGGAGTCGAAGAGTCCTGAAGTGCCGAGTGTACCCATCGTTCTGTTGACGGGTGCCTCCGGCTACGTCGGCGGTCGGCTAATTCCTCTGCTCGAAAAACAGCCGGTGGTCCTGCGGTGCCTAGCTCGCAAACCGGACAAACTTCGACCATCGGTGAAGGAATCCACGCAGATCGTGCGGGGCGATGTCCTAGACCTTGGCTCGTTGGATGAAACATTGCAAGGCGTCCACACCGCCTATTACCTCGTGCATCTGATGTCCGGCTCGAAAGACTTTGAGAAAGAGGATCGGCAGGCGGCATCCAACTTCGCCCAGGCTGCGAAAAAGGCCGGGGTGAGTCGGATCATCTACTTGGGTGGTCTGGGCGACGACGCCGAACCAAAACTCTCTCCACATCTGCGAAGTCGTCACGAGGTCGGCAAAATCCTGCGGGACTCAGGTGTGGAAACTATCGAGTTTAGGGCGGGGATGGTTGTCGGTGCGGGTAGCACGTCGTACCAGTTGATGAAGTCCTTGACGGATCGTCTGCCGGTCATGCTTTGCCCTCGCTGGCTCGCCACGGCAACGCAGCCCATCGCCGTGGACGACGTACTGGCCTACTTGCTGGCAGCGAAGGATTTGCCAGCAGGCGAGAGCCGCATCTTCGAGATCGGTGGCCCGGATGTTGTGACCTACGGGGATTTGATTCGAGAATATGCTCGACAAAGGGGCCTGCGGCGCTTGTTGATCTCCGTCCCCGTGCTGACCCCCTATCTTTCTGGACTCTGGCTGGCATTGGTCACGCCCGCCACTTACGAAGTCGGTCGCCACTTGATCGAAGGGCTGAAGAATCCCACCGTGGTTCGGGACCAGCAGGCGTTGGCAGTCTTCCCGATTCGCCCGATGGGAGTGAAAGAAGCGATTCAGAAAGCCATCTCCAACACGACCGAGTGAATTGCTCGGTCAGGCTTTGATGCGACCCTTCTTTGGTTTGCGCTGCTGCTCCAGTTCATTCTTCAATTTCAACACTGCCGCTTCCTTGGCCTTTGCCTCGACTTCAACGGTCAGGTCAAGATCGTGCCAGCACTCAGGGAAATCCTTCACGTCGATGAAATCATGATGACGTTCAGGCTTGGGGCCGTCCCAGCCTTCAATCGGACTGGAAAGATGAAACATCGGTTCCCGGTCCCAGGTTGCCAGCGCCTTCTTCGTGGCTTGTTCGATGCTCAGGCCATCAGGATTGCAGCGGTGGTGATGCACGTCGTAAACCAACGGAATGCCGGTTCCCAAACAGATTGGCAGGAGATCAGCAGGCGTAAAAATCTTGTCGTCATTCTCGACGGTCAACCGGCTCCTGGCCCTGAACGAAAGCCGGTCGAGACAACGGCCAAAATCGACAAGTGCTTTTTGCTTGTCACCGAACGCACCGCCTCCGTGGATATTCACCACACCAGCCCCGATCCACTCGGCAACTTCGGCTTGATATTCGAGTTCGAGGAGAGACTTCTCAACGACATCCGAGCGCTGCGAGTTCAGCACCACGAATTGATCTGGGTGGAAACAAGTTCGCAGATCGTGCGTCTTGGCAAATTGACCGCACTCTTTGAAGCGGCGAATGATCTCGTCGCCATCAGGCAAATCGCCCACCGAGTACCCGCAGATTGGATGCGTCTTGATCGGGAGAATCTGGCTGTTCACCCGGAAGCAGCCAATGCAGTTGTCGGAGCAGAACTGAAGCGCAGCAAGAAGGGCGTCGGCATTCTCCAGGCAGAGACGGCTCAATTTCGCCAATGCGTCGGGCCGCTTCATCTTGCTGATGGATGTGGCCGTCGTCGTGGCAAACTTGATTGGCTCATCACGAAACATGCAGCAGAGGCCGAGCCGAATCATGGACTCCCCCAATTCATCGCCGTGATCGACAGTTGCAGTCTTCCAGGAAGGTTTGGCGAGCAGTTGTACCATTCGAGCCAAGTCACTGGAGTCCTCGGCTCACAAGTCCTTCGGGCCGTCATCCACTCCAGGTGCGTTCGATGCTGATTCGATCTCACGAAGTAACCCGCTGAGATCGAGTCGCTTTGTGTACATCGAGATTTCGCCCTGTGGGGTCCGGGGCCACACTTCCTGCGGTCGGTCCCAATACAACTCAACGCCATTCTCGTCCGGGTCACGCAGGTAAAGCGCCTCGCTGACACCGTGATCGCTGGCCCCGTCTAAAGCAATGCCTGCGTCAATGACACGTTGGAGAGCATCGGCCAGCGCCCTTCGAGTCGGATACAGAATGGCGGTGTGATACAAGCCTGTCGTCCCCGGTGGCGGCGGCGACCCTCCCAAACTCTCCCAGGTGTTCAGGCCGATGTGATGGTGATAGCCACCGGCTGAAATGAATGCTGCCTGCGTGCCGTACCGCTGGGTAATCTCGAAGCCGAGGACGCCGCAGTAAAACCGCAGCGACCGCTCCAAGTCAGCTACCTTCAAGTGGACGTGGCCGATACGCACCTGCGGATCAATCGGGCGTGATTTTGCATTAGGTGTCATGGTCATTCCTATCATCCCGCACTATCCCACGCTCGCAGTGAGTCGTCGCTTCTCTGTCACAGTGAATTTCGATTGCTCGACAGACGATGCTCGTTTTCTGAGGTACGCCTTCGCTGAATCGGCCATCGTCACGAGTGCCGCTCCCATCATGATCGCATCTTTGACGACCAAACGCCCGGCTCCGCTCAAGTAAGGAAATCCATGTTGGGCATCGCCAAGGGCCGGAACCCAGCATTCGGGTGTCGTGATGAGGAACGACAGCGTGACAAAAGACATCGTGAAGACCAGAAAGCTCCCGATTGCCGCTACCTGGGGAAGCCAAGGATGCAGGCAGAGCAACAAGCCATACAGCACGATCACGGTTCCCAGACCGTAGGCGAACTCGTAGGTCCGGTTCGCTTCGTGCCAGGCTCGATTGTCGGCATTCAGAACTCCCTCCGGGTTCTTGTGGGCCTTGTAGTTGCCGGGGTCGGCGTAGAAGAAGCTCATGGTGGGGCTGTTGGCAACGAACGGCACGATGCCGTCCGCTTCGTACCGGAACGCCTTCAGTCCCCCGATCCAGACCAGCACAACGATCAGTCCCACCCTGGTCAGGGTTACACCCAACTTGTCCATCCGAGACGCCAGTTCAAACAGCTTGATGATGCCCATTTTTGTATCTCCGGTTCGAGCCAGGGGCAGCGAGTCGTCTGTTCTCTCACCGCCATGATTCAAGTATCGGAAGCTGCGGCAGAACGCAGAATGGGCGCATGGGCCGAAAACATGGACAGATTGCTCCCGCCTCGAATCTCTGTCTCGAACTCCCGGAAGAAGGTTGGGGAAAAGCCGGTTGCCTTCTTGAATAGGCGGCTGAAATAGAGTTCATCACTGAAGCCAAGCTCCAGTGAAATTTCCTTGACCGGCTTCAGAGTGTGAAGCAGTTGCCACTTGGCGTGAATCAGGATGCGGTTACGGATCAGATCGGTCGGCGTGGTCCCCAAGTTTTCCCGAACGATCCTGCCGAGAGTCTTCGCCGTCATGTGCAGCCGTTTGGCGTACTCGGCGGGTGAATGCAGTGTGCAGTAGTTCTGTTCGATCAAATCACGCAGTTGGACGAGAGCCGGATGTCGAAGGTCATTCGCTCCAGGCACGCACACACCGGCTTTGGGCGACTTGAGACGTGCGGCGAGAATCAGCAGCACCTTGAGATAAGCGAGCATGACCTCGCCAAACGCAAGTTCGCTATCGCTCTGCTCCTTCCGAATGCGCTCGATCAGGTTCATCACTTCTGGCTTTGACTGTTCGTCCAACGGGACCACGGGAATGCCGTAGGGGTCATTGAACAGGACACCGCTGCAACCAACTTCGGAGTGGAACGTCTCGACGCAGAGAAAGTTGGCGTGAAATTGGATGACCTCTCCGAGAACCGGGCTATCTGGGACAAAGCGGACGTGCTGATAGGGGACGAAGAACAGCAGCGAATCAGGACCGAATTCAAAACTGGATGCGTCGGCCCAAAATATCCCGGAACCGGATTCGATGAAATAGATGGAAAAGTAGTTGGTGCGGGCCGGATCGGTGGGCTTTCGGTCGAGTTTCAGGCTTTGGGTGCGAATCGCCTGATCGCCGTTACGGGGATCATACAGGTTGCCGGTGATATTGCGTTTTGCCATTTCGATTGCGACCTGTTCCTTCTCCCATCATGCCAGCCAGATGATCCTTCTTCACCAATTCATCGCCGTGATCGACAGTTGCAGTACGGTCGCCAGCGAAACCCAGATGAAGTACGGGACTTGAGCCAAGGCGACCCAGCGATAGTGTCGCCAAACAACGACCATCATCCAGATGATCGTGGCCCACACGATGAGAATATCCACCGCCGCCAGCGGCAGGTTTCGCATCCCGAACTGGATCGGCGTGAAGATCAGGTTCGCCACGAGATTGATGGCGAACGGCAATGCCACGAGCCACGGCAGCTTCTTCCTGATCGCCTGGATGAACACGAACCCGAAGCTGACGAGGATGATCGGGTAGAGAATCTGCCAGATCAGACCGATAGTCGCCGGGGCGGGCGTCCAGCTTGGTTTCGTCAGCGAGTTGTACCATTCGATCCAGGGCATCGGGGAATCCCGCCTTACTTCTTCTTGGTCTTGATCCGCTTGATGTGTTTCTGGCCCCACTCGCACATGACCGTGGTGATCGGACGCAACGTCTTGCCGTAGTCGGTCAGCGAATACTCGACCTTCGGCGGGACTTCCGGGTAAACCTCCCGGTGAACGATGCCATCGTCTTCGAGTTCTCGTAGTTGCTGCGTCAGCATTCGTTCGCTCACGCCAGGAATCTTGCGGCGTAGTTCGGCAAAGCGATGTGTGCCGTCGTGTGTCAGGTGAAAGAGGATGACCACCTTCCACTTCCCGCCGATCACGTCAAGCGTGGCCTCGACCGGGCAATGATAGTCCTTCGTAGCTTTTTCGTTCTGCATACTTACTCGCATGTAAGTACCCCACGCTTTCGTTCGTACTTGGCCGACGCTCCAGTACATCTTATCATTTCATCGACTGGTCGCCACGCTCGGTGCGCCTGCGGGGAGTGTGGTGGCTACCCGGCAACGATTCACGATAAACAGAACGGATTTCCGATGTCGAATAATATCCTCTTCCAGCCCTTTGCCCTTCACGACCTCACCCTGCCGAACCGGATCGTGCTGGCTCCAATGACCCGCTCCAGGGCGGGGACCGCACGTCAGCCGAATCACCTGATGGCCGAATACTACGCCCAGCGGAGTTCGGCGGGGCTGCTCATCACCGAGGCGACCACGATCTCGGAAGAAGCGAACGGCTGGAACGAGTCGCCCGGTGTTTACACCGACGAGATGACGGAAGGCTGGAAGCACACGACCAAGGCGGTGCATGAGAAGGGCGGCGTGATCTTCCTTCAGCTTTGGCACATGGGTCGTGCGTCCCACAGCAGCTTCCACAACGGCAAACCCGCCGTGGCTCCCTCGGCGATCAAGATCAACGAGGAATACATCCACACGCCCACGGGAAAACAGCCGCACGAAGTCCCACGGGCTTTGGAAACATCAGAAATTCCACGAGTCGTCGGCGACTACCAACGTGCCGCTCAACGGGCGAAGGCAGCGGGCTTCGACGGCGTGGAAATCCACGGGGCCAATGGCTACCTGATCGACGCCTTTCTGCAATCGAAGACGAATCACCGCACCGACCAGTATGGTGGGAGCGTTGAGAACCGCTATCGTTTTCTGAAGGAAGTGGTCGAAGCGGTCACGACTGTCTGGCCCGCAAACCGGGTTGGCGTCCGGCTTTCCCCGAACGGTGTCTTCAACGACATGGGGTCGCCCGACTACCGGGAGCAATTCACATTCGTTGCCAGCCAACTCGACCGCTTCGGTCTGGCGTATTTGCATGTCATGGACGGGCTTGGCTTCGGCTTCCACAAGCTCGGCGAGCCGATGACCCTGGCAAATTTTCGCAGGGTGTTTCACGGCCCGCTGATTGGCAACTGCGGCTACACGCAGGAAGCGGCAGAGAGGGCGATTGCTGATGGACACGCTGACTTGATCGCCTTCGGACGGCCATTCATCAGCAACCCCGATCTCGTGGAGCGGTTTAAGAACGGCTGGCCCCTGGCGGCTGACGCACCGATGTCCGACTGGTACTTGCCCACCGGCGAAAAGGGCTACACAGACTTCCCGGCGCATCAGTAAACCGAAAGCTCATGGAGCGGCTTCAATCAAAAGAGAGTGAATGATGCCAATGCAACCAGGGTTGTTTACGCCGGTAAAGGTTGGCCCGCTGGAACTTCGCAACCGCATCGTCATGTCGCCCATGACACGGATTCGGGCCGGTGAAGGCTGCGTGCCGACCGAAAGCATGGTTCGGTATTACTCGCAGCGGGCCTCTGCTGGACTCATCATCACGGAAGGAACACACCCCAGCCAGATGGGGCGTGGTTACACCTTCCCGCCCGGCCTGCACACCGACGAGCAGGCCGCTGGCTGGCGAAAGGTGACGGATGCCGTCCACGCAGCCGGTGGCCGCATCTTTGTTCAACTCATGCACGCTGGGCGGGTGTCGCACTCCAACCTATTGCCCGACCACGCCTTGCCCGTAGCGCCCTCGGCCATCGCCATCAACGGAGACGTTCACACATTCGATGGCAAGCATCCGTTCGAGATACCCCGGCCTCTGGCAACCGAAGAAATCTCCGCTGTCATCGAGGAGTATCGCCGGGCGGCAGAGTTGTCGATCAAGGCGGGCTTCGACGGGGTGGAACTCCATGCTGCCACTGGCTATCTCCCGAACCAGTTTCAGGTCACGGGATCGAATCGTCGCACCGACGCCTACGGAGGTTCGCTGGATGGCCGAACCCGTTTTACGTTGGAAGTGATGGAGGCGCTGTGCGGCGTGCGGGGTGCAGATCGAGTCGGCATCAAGATCGCTCCCGGTTACACGGTCAACGACACGTTCGATGACGATCCCGCCAAAACGTACACCTACCTCGCCCGGCGTCTGAATCCGCTCGGCCTCGCCTATCTGCACGTTGGCTACGACAGCGGTTATGGTCGGGGGACTGCACCGCCTTTCAATCCCATCGACCTACTGCGTTCGGTGTACACAGGCACTTTGCTTCCGGTGGGTGGGTTCAACAAGGCAACGGGTGAGGCGGCGGTCGCCGAAGGACGTACTGATCTCGTCGTGTACGGCAGGATGTTCATCTCCAATCCTGACCTTGTGGAGCGTTTGCGACTCGACGTACCTATGAACTCGCCGGACGTGCGGACTTTCTACGGTGGAGACGATCACGGCTACACGGACTACCCGACCTTGGCTGAAGAGAAGCGGCCTGCGCAATCGCCATAATTTGAGAGGACTTCCACCATGCCCGTACACGACCGAAGCAGCTTCGAGAACCTTTACGCCGGGCAACCACGCTGGGAGATTGGTCGGCCACAACGAGCGTTACTCAATCTGGCCGATCAGATTACCGGCTCGGTCCTGGACTCCGGGTGCGGCACGGGAGAGAACGCATTGTTCTTCGCCAGCCGGGGCCACAAGGTTACGGGCATCGACTTCCTGGCCGAGCCGATCACCCTTGCGAAACAGAAGGCAGCCGAGCGGGGCCTGACCGCCACTTTTCTGGTGATGAACGCCCTCGCCCTGAAGGAACTGCCGGAGGTCTTCGACAGCGTAATCGACAGCGGGCTGTTCCACGTCTTCAGCGACCAAGATCGGCGGCGCTACGTCGAGGGGGTGGCATCGGTGCTGAAGCCGGGCGGTCGTCTGTTCCTGCTCTGCTTCTCGGACGCCGAGCCGGGAGATCAAGGGCCTCGGCGGGTGAGTCGGAAGGAGGTCGAGGACGCTTTCGCCGAGGGGTGGGTGATCGAGTCCATCGAGCCGTCAAGGTACGAGGTCCGGCCCGATCCGAATGACACCAGCTTCCGTGACGGTGGGCCGAAGGCGTGGTTCGTGTTGGTGAAGAGAGTAGCGGGTTAATGGCCGTTTTCTATTTAGGGCCGACAATGCGACCTGGGACAACTTCGATCCCACGCCAACTCTCGAACCAGCCGGACTCCTTGTTCATCTCCACGAAGATAAACTCTTCTGTCTCGATGCCGTCGATTTCGGACAGGCGGGAATAATCCCAATACTCGATGACGGCATTCGTGACGCCTATTTTGGACCGGATATTCACGCTGCTGATATGCGAATCCGTCACGTCATATATTCGCCAGAATATATTGCCAGCGATATTCGCTGGGTTGGTGTCGTCGTGAATAATCAACTTCGCAGTGTCGTCCCTGACAACAGCGAGCAAGCCTTCGTTGTATGCGAGACTGTCGTACAGAGTCAGCGCCAGTGGTCGGAGCAGGGCATTTTCGCATCGCAGGAAGCGAAGCCGAATTTGCGGACTTCTGGGATCGCCATTGAGGACGTAATCGACCATCGGGCCAACCGACCCGACCGCATACTGGCGAATCTCTGCGACGATGAGACGGCAACTTTTCGTGGCGGGAGCGTCGATCTCCAGAACATCGCCGAGGACGAACACCGGGGCCACGTCGTCTTGGCGAACGAGGGTGGCTGTCTCTTTCTTCTTCCTGGGCATGTCGCACCTCCCTTGGCTGGCCTCGGCGTAACGGAAACTTTTGTTTCCAAAGGCTGGATCGCCTCGCAGTTAAGCCGCAATGAGAAGGCGTTCGACGTATGGTTCCCAGCTTGCCACGCCTGCCAGGAAAAGTTCAATTGGTGTTCTGTCGCCCCGATTTTTGATTTTGACCCGCGATACCAGCTCTCGCCTCAAACAGCCAGCGCCCCAGTCAGGCTGTTTTCGTTGATGGTTCAAATCCTGCGGCCGCGATTCGCTTGCGGCGCATCAAAGAGGCGACCTGAACAAAAAACCGAGGTTCTCTGCCAAGTCGCTGCGATTGCGGTAAGGCTGGCGATGTCGGAGAGACTTCTGGACGCGATGGCGAAGTCAGCGGCGGAGGATGGCGGTCAAGTGCGGCCAAGCAGAAGATTTCAGGCGACGCTCCGTGGCAAGTAATTTGGCATCCTGATGTTTCAGAATTGACAAGTCCTCGCCGCACCACCAAGCTGCGGCGATGTTCTACACACTCCTGCAGTCGAATTCCTGTCAGGCCGCAGCAAACCCATGACATCCTCGTTTGCGAAAGTGATTTCAGCTGAGTCAATCACGTCTCTTGAAGAACTTCAAGATGCTCTGAAACGCGACAAACTCATCATGCACTTTGATGTCGACTGGGCGATTCAAGCATTCCAGTCACGGCCGGTGATTGTCGCATTCAAGGAGGTGATTGAGAGGGATGAGCGTCACCACGACGTACTGTTTCGCCGCCTCGATTGCACAGCCCAGGAAGGGCCACTTTGGGATGCCGTCAAGAACTGGTTGCATGAACAAGATGCAGACGTATCCTTAATGTTCTCGGGATACGGTGCAGTTGCATGGATCAGGTCCGGCGAAGTCGTTTCTGCCGTGCATTGGGCAGCTCAGGTTGGTGCTGACCAGTTGGTTGAGAAAACTCATATCGCCATGACTTTGAAGCCTTAAGGCTTGCATTCCAGCGAATGGGAGACGTGTCCCGCGACGGGCTGCGATCCTTCAGGATTCATTTCAAGATAAATGCACAGACGACGCTTGCATTTAGCATTCTATCAATTGTCGGCTGGCAGGAACCATCCGCCGGCCTGACCGCCGATCCAGCGACGGTGAGAATCAGGTCCCACAAAAGAGAGATTCGTTATGAAGATGCAGCAAGTCAGCGATCATTGCTTTGCGGTGCTGAACGAGAAGAACCGCGTATGCGATGCCAATTCGGGCCTTATCAACCGGGGGGGCGGAGTGGTCATCGACACCCAATCGGACCTGCCGCACGGGCGGCAGATGATTGAGTTGTTCAGCCAGGTCTGGCCTGCCTTACCGCAGCGCGTCATCAACACGCACGAAGACGCGGACCACGTCTGGGGCAACCAGCTGTTCGAAGGCGCCGAGATCATCGCCCACCGGTCGGTCCCCGAGCGGATGCAGAAAGTCGCCGAACCGCAGGAGATCCAGAAACTGGTCCACGGCGTAGGGCACTTCCTCACCCGCATGCTGGTCAAGACCACCCACCCTGGTCTCGCGGCCGCCGGTCAGCAGTTGCTGGAGGACTACAACTTCGACGGGATCGAGTTGGTGCTGCCGACAACCCTGTTTGACACGCGCTACGAGTTGAACCTCGACGGCACCGAAGTCCACCTGATCTATGTGGGGCCGTGCCATCAGGTCGGGGACACGATCATCCACGTCCCCAAAGAGCGCGTCGTGTTTGCCGGCGACGTGCTGTTCCGCCAGTGCACCCCGATGGGCTGGACAGGCTCATACGAGAAATGGTTCCAGTGCCTTGACCTGATCGTTCAACTCGATCCCCAAGTCATCGTCCCCGGTCACGGCACGCTCTGCGGGATCGAAGGGGTGCTGGAGATGAAGGCGTACCTGCAGTACGTCCGTGACGAGTCGAAAAAACAGTTTGACGCCGGGCTCACTTCGCTGGAGGCCGCCAAGAAGATCGAGTTCGGCCCCTACAGTGAGTGGCGCGCGCCGGCACGATTGTACATGAACGTCGAGCGGGCTTATCGCGAGTTCCGCCACGAACCTCCCGATGCTCCCTGGGACTCCGCGGGCACCTTCGACGCCATCTACCAGGTGGCAAAGGCGAAAGGTGTCGAAGTCGAGTTCTAACACCGTTCGAGGAACTCAGTCCATCTGAAATGAGAAGGAGAACAGAAATGAAATTCCCCACAATCAATACAGACGAGCAAGGTGCGACGCACTTTAGCGTCGAGAACCTCTCGGTTCGCGAATTTGCCTTCGGCCCGCCGCCGAATCCCCTGGGGCAGATGTGCGATTTGGGGGCGGTCACGACCATGTTTGTCATCTCGTTTCCCGCCGGTACCGAGGCACCCGCCCACAACGCTCCGCAACCCTACGTTGTCATTGTTCTTTCAGGAGAGGGAGAAGTGGTGACCAGCGACGGCGAAGCGCGGCGATTCCGCGCCGGCGAACTGCTGTTATGCAACGACCTCACCGGTCAGGGGCATGTGACACGGGCGATCACCGAGTTGCAACTGGCGTTCGTCAATCGGGCCGCATCGCACGCCCTTCCCAGCACACCAGAACCCGGATAATTCCCCGAAAGTGGAGCCATGTCGAACAGCATCCAGACGCTCGTCGATAACACACAGGGCCTCAGATTCACCAAGAGCCCCCGGTGCCATAACGGGAAGCTGTGGTTCATCGACATTCACGACAAGCGAATCAAAACGGTGGACCTCTTGGGCTCTGTCGCCACGGAACTGGAACTGCCGTTTATCCCGAAC
>JAFEBR010000829.1 GCA_018242565.1 Planctomycetota bacterium
CCACCCCGGAGCAGTGCCCAGGGGTGTTATTATTGTGATGCCTGCCGGCGGTCGCTGTCGTGTTCGACTGCTTCAGTGACCGCCGGGGCGTTCTCGTGTTACAGCATCTCCCGCACGTCGGACACGGCGCCTTGAATGGCCGCCGCGGCGACCATCGCCGGGCTCATCAACAGCGTGCGCCCGGTGGGGCTTCCCTGGCGTCCTTTGAAATTCCGATTGCTCGAAGACGCGCAGATCTCACGCCCCACGAGTTTGTCCGGATTCATGGCCAGGCACATCGAGCAGCCGGCGGCACGCCATTCGAAACCTGCCGCTGTGAAGATCTCGTGCAGTCCTTCCTGTTCGGCCTGTTCGCGCACCTGCTGTGAACCGGGAACCACCAGCGCCCGCACATGCTTGGCGACATGATTGCCGCGGGCCACGCGGGCCGCTTCACGGAGGTCAGAGATGCGAGAATTGGTGCATGAGCCGATGAAGGCCACATCAATTTTGGTGCCCTTGATCGGCTGATTTTCACGAAAGTCCATGAAGGCCAGCGCCTCTTTAATGCCGGCCTGTTCGTCACTCGCGAAACTCCCGACGGCAGGAATCTGTTCGCTGACACCGACCGACTGGGCGGGGGTGATGCCCCACGTGACCGTGGGTTCAATGCTCGCGCCGTCAAACTCGACGCGGTCGTCGAAGGTCGCCTGCGGGCCGGATGCCAGGCTCAGCCACCAGGCCGCCGCCTTTTCAAACGCGGCACCTTGCGGGGCCAGGGGGCGGCCACGCAGGTACTCGACGGTCGTCTGGTCGGGGTTGATGTAGCCACAGCGGGCCCCGCCCTCGATGCTCATGTTGCAGACCGTCATCCGCTCTTCCATCGACATGCGGTCAAAAACTTCGCCCGCATATTCATAGGCGTATCCGACCCCTCCCTGGACTCCCAGTTTGCGAATCACATGCAGGGTCACGTCCTTGGCGTACACTCCTGCCGCCAGTCGACCATTCACGCCGACCCGCCGCACTTTGGGGCGCCCCAGCGCCATCGTCTGCGAAGCCAGCACGTCGGCGACCTGGCTGGTTCCGATCCCGAACGCGATACAGCCAAATGCCCCGTGGGTGCTCGTGTGACTGTCGCCGCACGCCAGCGTGATGCCCGGCTGGGTAATGCCCATTTCCGGCCCCACGACGTGGACAATGCCCTGCCGCTTGTCGGACAGGTTGAGCAGCGTGATCCCGAAATCGCGGCAGTTCTTTTCAATGGCCGACATCATTTCTTCGGCCAGGCTGTCGGCGAACGGACGCGCCTGACTGAGCGTGGGGATAATGTGGTCGACGGTGGCCAGCGTTCGTTCCGGGTACATCACCTTCAGTCCCCGGTCGCGCAGCATCTGAAACGCCTGGGGACTCGTGACTTCATGAATCAGGTGCTGTCCGATGAACAGTTGCGTTTGTCCTGATGGAAGTGTGCGAACCGTGTGCTCATCCCACACGCGGTTAAACAGGTTTTTGGTGCCGTTGGAATTTGTCATGGAAACCGATCGTTAAGCGTACCGAAAGAAATCAGCCGGGGGTCACCCGGCCGGACGGCTCCGCAAGTGCGGATCTCGATTTCTACGATAACCGATCATTCGGCCGCTGGGAATATTCGCCAGCCCGGAACTGACCCGGAAACCATGCCGCTGGGAATTCAACTGGCAACCGTGTTTTCCCCGTTGTAGACTGCAGTGGCAGACGTTCCGGTGTGTAGGTGGCCCGAAAGGCAGTTGGACGTGGAGCTTGACGACCTTCAGATCATGCGAGCCGTGCAGGCTGGGCAGGTGGAATTGTTTAACCACCTGGTCCGCCGGTACCGAGGGCCGTTGCTGCAGGTCGCCTGGAGCAAACTGGGCGATGTCGCCTGGGCCGAAGATGTTGTGCAAGAGGCCTTTCTGGCCGCGTTTGCCTCCCGCGACAGCTACAACTCAACGTTTGCGTTCCGCACCTGGATCTGGACAATTCTGCTGAACCTGTGCCGCAAACAGTGGAAGCGCCGCCAATCGCGACCTGCGGAACAATCGTTGCCGATGTCGACGCCGACGGAGGATGACCGTGCCGCGGAGCCGATCACTCGTGAGACGCCGCTGGCGGCGTTGTTACGGGTTGAACGCCGCCAGCAGGTGCATGTGTTGCTGAATCGGTTGCCCGATGTGCAGGCCGATGCGCTGCGGCTCAGGTTTTTTGGCGGTCTGCAGTTTGCGGAAATTGCCCTGGCGATGGATTCGAGTCTCGGGGCGGCGAAACAGCGAGTCAAATCGGGCCTGTTGAATCTGGCCTCGATCTTGCGCGAGGACGGTGGAGATCACCCATGAATTGCGATACCGCGTTTGATTTGATGACCGATTCCGAAGGCTGCCACAGCCGGGCACTTGTCCAGCATCTGGAGAGCTGCCCCCGTTGTCGGCAAATGCTCGATGCCTTATCGCCGGCACTCGATTTTCTGGCCGAAGATACGGAATGCGAACTCGACGCGCTGCCCGACTCCACGAGCAGCCACGCACTCGATCTCCATGCCTGCCCGGCGTCAGCCGAGTCGTTGCAGATCGTGCGGCAAGCCTCGGCTCGACTGGAGTACCGCTCAGGGCCCTCGTCGGCCCGCACTCGCCGGACGTGGGGGCAGAGCATTAAGTACGCGGCGGCTTTTGCGGCCGGCGTGTTCCTGGCCAGTGTGGTGTTATTTCCCCGTGAACGTGCGACGTCGGTCGTGCCCACGGAATGCACTCGATTCCAACTGGCCTCGGCTGAGTCCACGCGCTCTTCGGCTGAAACTCTGCAGTTGGCTCAATCTTGTGCGATTTGTCACCAATCAAGTGACCCCGGCCAGAAAGAGCACTCGTCAGATCGGTCGCGGCCTTTGGATGGTTCATGGGACTGGTTGCGTCAACTGCTGGATGAACCCGCGACGCTGCCACATCGTGCGCCGGCGTTTGACGAGGCTCCGTTGATCGCCGTCGGACATCTGGGTCGGGAACCTGACGATTTGGTCTGATCAGTTGGCGTTCACCCGCATGAGCCTGAACCGACGCGGGACGTGATTTGGCCAAGACCGCGGTCGACAATCTCCAGCACGTTGGCGACGTGGCAACGCGAAGATCGCGTCCCTGCTTAAGCGGCCGCGGTCAGTGCGGCCAAAACATCACCAGCCACGGGGTTGTAATGAGGATGATCCTGATCAGTCCCAATAGACAGGGGCGTCCGGGGCCCAACGGGAAGCGCCTCAGCTGCGTTTTGGTCTAACACCGGGTCGGGC
>JAFEBR010000830.1 GCA_018242565.1 Planctomycetota bacterium
CTGGGTTCCACCGAGGTCGGGGCATTCACCCGGGGTTGGCCGGGCTCCGCCGGCCAACCCCGGGCTGTGCTACGGAACCCCTGCGGGGTACGCCCGAGTCGCATGTTGACCGGAGACACGGTTTCGAATCGTGTGCGCTACGCCCCTGAGTGTGCCTGCTCGAAAACGAGATCGGGGGTGGCACCGACGCCCCGCGGCCGAAGGCCACCCACCCCATCCGAATCAAAAAGAGCTGGTCATCCACCCGCCGGAAAGCACATGGTAAAAGTGCTGTGTCCCCGTGCTCAAGACGAAGGAGAAGATCGTCGAGGCACTGGCCGCGGGCAAGTGGTAGTGGTGGCCGTTTCGACGCAGCGTGACCTTCAACGGCAAGTTTCTTAGGTGGACGAACAGGGCTCACGCAAAGCCGCAAAGCCGCCAAGGAGTCTGGGCCCAGTCGAATCAGGAATTGGAAGATGCGATTCGACGGGAGTCCCTCTGGCAGTTTCTTAGGTTCCACCACAAAGTTTCCAGCGGTCCGCGCGAGGAATCCGCTGCCAAGGCCAGTTGCAACCCTGCCAGTATCTCTTTGCGCCTTGGCGGCTTTGCGTGAGCCATTTTTTTCCAGATAATCGTGGTGGCCGAAAATCAACTGGCACAGAGCGTCGTCGATACCGCGTGTAAAATCCGCACAACACTCGGCCCTGACCTTCTGGAATCGGCGGATCACAGCGTCCTCTTTTTTGACTGTCAACAGCGAGTTTCTTCGTTCGACGAACGGGGCTCACGCAAAGCCGCAAAGCCGCCAAGGAGTCTGGGTCCAGTCGTATCAGGAATTGGATGATGTGATTCGACGGGAGTCTCTCTGGCAGTTTCTTAGGTTCCACCACAATTTTTTTAGGGCTCTTCCGGATGAAGCGTACTGAAGAGTGATGCCGACGGTTCTTCGCAAGCGCCCCGACGACGATCGACGGCGCCACCAGCCGGGTAAATCAGCACCGCGACAACGTCCCGGCGGCCACGCGTCAGTTCGATCGAGACCTCGAATCGCCCACGGCCCCCACCGCGTAGCGGTGTCATCGAGCGGGCCGGGGGCGAGGCGTGTTCCGTTTTGCGTGTTTATGGGTGTCCACGCGAGGTCGAGGTTCCCGCCGAGCCGCCTGTCGACATTCGATTGCGTGAGATCGCACCGTTGGGAACGATGCGACGTCGGTCCGGCTGTTCCCATTGAAAGCGTCCGCACCAAAGCGGCTCGGTAGGCCCGTCGCCCGCCTTGTCCCTGGTTCGAACCCGTCGCCGAAAGTCGGTCGCAGTTGTCGGTCAGTACTCCCAGTGAGCGCGATGGTCGCCCCGTCCGTGGAATCGGCCGGACTCAGCGTTCTGCTCCGCCGCTCCGGGCTTCCATACCCCCAACACGGTCCGAAACGCCCGGCCGCTCTTGAGGCCTCTCCTGATCCTGAAGTTCACAAATCGCCCACAATTTGCTATAAAGTGGGTGGCAGAATCTTCGTGGAATGCTTCACCCATGTCAGAGGACGCTCACATTGACTGCGTCGCGGCAGCACATGGAGCCAACTGTCAGGGAGTGCGGTACGGAGTTCCAGCAGACGCACGCCGTTGACGAGAGCACAATACGGGCACCAGCCGCGAAGGGGGGCGGGCCATTTCCATACAGCAGCGCCGCGTGATCGTGGTCGCTGCACGCGGGTCCAGGTGACGGCCCAGGTCAACAAGGTATTGGGCTCGCGATTGAAACTGGCAAAATTGTTCATGGGATTTGGGCCACAAATAGCAGTGGTCGGCGAAGAATCCGTCGCAGGGGTAATGAGGCGAAACGAGGATTCTGGGAACGTACCCAGTTTTTGTACGAGCTGAAAGTTCAGACATCTCATTGATGACGAGACAAGTCGCGGGAAAATTTAGTATACCTGAGAGCGGAGAGTTTGGAAGCCATCAAGCGTTGCAGGCTCGCTGCCAGCATCCCAGGGGTGGTTGGACGGAATTTACAGATGCCGAGGTTGAGGGGTCGATTCCCACGCGATTCGACAAAATGGCAACTCAGGATCCGACCCACCCAGCGATTGTCGGGAGAAATGGGAATGTAACGTATGGCGAACTGGAGAGATCGGCAAACCGTCTAGCGCAATTGATCGTTCAGGAGCGTGGTTCGGGAGCCGAGCCGGTCGGAGTGCTCGTCGAGCACGGCGCTGCCGCAGTCGTGACCATTCTCGCAGTCCTCAAAGCGGGCAAATTTTACGTTCCGCTCGATCCGCTTTATCCGCGGGATCGCCTCCGGTACATGCTGGACGACACGAAGGCGACGCTGATCGTCACAGACCAGGCTCATCAAGTGCTCGCTTCTGAGTTGGCCGACGGGGGCACGCTGATCCTCACAACAGACGAACGTGCGTCCGTTCTCTCGGAACGGGCACCGGAGCTGTCGATCGGACCGGAGTCCATCGCCGCCATCTACTACACGTCTGGGTCGACGGGGCGGCCGAAAGGCATCATTTATACGCACCGTTATCTGTTGCGGAACATGATGACCTACGGGAGAACCTTTCACGTATCAGTACACGACCGCTGGACATGGCTGCATTCCTGCAGCTTCGCGGCGGGCTCCACGGATGTGTTTTGCACGCTGCTGCATGGTGCCACGCTTTGCCCGTGGCACGTTCAGAAAGAGGGCTTGACCGGCTTCGGGGACTGGTTGGCTGACGTGGGGGTCACTGTACTTCACTGGATACCGACAGCAGTCCGCAGTTTTGTAGCGACATTGAATCAACCCCGAGTTTTTTCCGAAGTGCGGCTGATGATCTTGGGGAGCGAGAAGTTTTTGGCGCACGA
>JAFEBR010000831.1 GCA_018242565.1 Planctomycetota bacterium
GAAACGACCTCAACGGACTGAAAAAACCTCGTCCAAATCCGATCAGTCGGTCAAATTTCAGCACCCGACTGCCTCGGGTTGGAAATCTCTTTTGCAGAAACAGAAGTTAGCGCTGCTGCTCGGCACAACAGTTATTCTTTCGCTGTGCGTGGTGGGTGGCCTGCTGTTCCTGAAAAAGCCGAATGGATCCAAACCGGTCGGAGAATCCTCGCCCGCTGACCAGGCTGTTGGGAATGATCCACAGGCGAAGCCCGCAGATTTGGCGATCAAACCGCTCGACGGTCGGATTCAGGCTGATTTATTCAACTGCCAGGTCATCACGACTCCGCCTGGTTTCTGGGTGCTCGTCGATGGGGAGTTGGCTCGGGATGAGCACGGGCAGTTCTTGAAAACGCCGTGTGAGATCGGCATCCCCAAAGGCAATCACACCTTGACGATCGTTCAAGAGAAATATCGTGACCACTCAGAACCGATCGTGGTCACGGAACCCCAGACTTTTGAATTGTCGGGTGTCTATCAACCGTTCGCGGATCCAGTGGGCTTTTTCGCTGCGCGCTGGGGAACTTTGTCCGTGGGTGACCCCCTCGAACTCGAGTCCATCAATCAGGGGGGGCCAGCTTGGGATCCGTGGGTTTCCCGCGATGGTTTGGCGTTGTGGTTCGCCGGGCAACAGTCCGACGGCAAAGGGATTTATGTTTCTCGCCGAAAAACGCCGTACGAAGATTTCGGAACGCCGGAACTGGTGGTCCGCCATTCAGAGAAGCCTGCCAGTCCCAGCGTTACGGCCGACCAATTGATCGTTGCCTACGCCTTGCCGACGAAGGGACAAGTTCGTTCCCTGATTCGGAATGACATCGGCCTGCCATTTAAATCCGGGCCTATCTTACGCACGACCGAGCAGGATGATGAAGTCTGGCCAACCGCGCAGATTCTGCCGAACGGCAAGACGCTGTATTACTCGTTGCTCCGCAATGACAAGCTGTCCGCGCGACTTATTCAGAGGAAATCGTTGCGCAAACCGTTCGACGGAACGGCCGACTCGGTAAGGATTCCGGGGGGGCATCCCCGACTCTCGGCAGACGGGTTGCGGCAATTTTGGATCGAGGGCAAACAGCTCGTGCGTGCCCGGCGGCCGGATCTGACAGCGCCGTTCAGTGAACCGGAACCCATCATTGACCTGGCGATTGAGGGGTTTACGCGCCGCGCTGGTACGCGGCAATTTTGGGTGACAGACGACGAACAATGGCTGTATTACTGCGACGATCCGCAAGGATCGCAAAAGCTGTTCGCCGTGCGAGTGTCCGCGGGGCCGCGCTGGGGATACGCGCCGCGTGGCCGACCTTTAGAGACACCGGCCACGACCGATTCGCAAACGCCAGTGCCTGGCCTCGAATTGCCGACTGCCGAGGAGCCCGCTGCGCCCGAGGACGTTGTGGCGGCGCCTCAAATCGACCCTCGGTCGGTACCTCTGGCCTATGCCAAGTTCCACGAGACATTGACCGAGCGGTTGGCTGCAGGCGACTGCGAGGGAGCAAAGCAACTGCTGGCAACAAGCCAAACGGAGCCCGGCCTGACGGCCGCGAAAACTCAGCTTGAATGGGATCAGGAAGAAGTCGCCCGACTGGCCGCTTTCTATGGCCGACTGGCAGAGATCTTCCAAAAAATGAGTCCGGGTGCGCTCATAAAATCAGGCGCGACGCAGGTTGAGTTTGAGTCGTTTGCAGAGGGAATCGTCATCGGCAAACTTCGTGGCGGGAACAAGCCCTTCCGAAAATCGTTGGCCGAGTTCGCCCCGATCGACCTGGTCAATATCTTTGATAAGCAGGTGGATCGTCAGGATGCGGCCGCTCAGCTTGAAGTGGCGACCTTTCTGCTTCTTCATTCGGGAAAGGTCAGTTCGCAGGCGATTCAATTGCGTGTCGACCGTGCCGGTGAGCCAGGAAAAACACTGTTAGAACGACGGTCTGCACGACGGCTGTTTTTGATCGAACAGGAAATTGACCGCAACAATATTGGTCAAGCCATCGTCCGCATTGAAAAGCTGATTGAGGCTGCCCCGAAATCTCAAAGTGCTCAAAAAGCCCGGGAGATTTCGAAGAGTCTCGTGACACGGATGACCTGGAACAAAGTAGGGAACCAAAACTGGGAATCGCCTGCGCCAGGTGAGTTCACAACCACCGGCAAAAAGACGTCGGGTGCCCTGTTGGTCGCACCCGACGAATATCGAAACTTTGCATTGGACCTGGAATGGAAGACGTCGGACGAGACGTCACAGGGAGGCGTTTTTTTCCGATATCCGA